>QMZD01000328.1 GCA_003662985.1 Archaeoglobales archaeon
AGCGTAGACATAGCCTTCTTTAGGCACTTCTTCCTCTTTTATTCTCAGAAACTCTCTTAGCTCTTTTCTCTGCTTTAATTCGTTGATAACGTGGCTGATTCTCGTTGAGAAGAACATGGAAGTTGTCACGATCTTCAACACCGGAATTGCTTTTAGGCTAGTGTACCTCGCAATTATCTTCCTCACCTTCCTTAAATCGAAAATCTTAAGTATTTTCTTAAGCAATTGCCATCTGTAGTCGCTTTGGCAGACTACGAGCGGTATATGCATTTAAACCACCAGAGGAGGCTTATGCCTCCTCCTACATAAGTTTTTCGGTTTTATGTTGCTTTGTTTCCTTTGAAGAGAAGCTTGGTTATGTCTCTTTTAGTGGGAAGGTTGAATTGCTTGTTGTTTGTAGATTGGATGGGTTAGAGAAGAGATTTGGTTCAAGGTTGTGTAAGCACCCTAAATTTAAGTACTTCACTCGTCTCTTCTTCTTTATTTTCACGAGAATAAGTGTTTTAGGAAGTGATTTGTTGGAACTTCAGCATAATTGCCAATTGACTTCAATGAGTTCGACAATAATTCGTGAACTAAACCTACCTGAGTTTTCTCCAGCTCGTAGACTTTTTAGATTGTCAAACATATATCACAATTCAAATCTCAGCACAAGATATTTATTCTACTTCTACCACTTATTCTACTATGCCCACAAAATCCATAAAACTGACCGAGGAAACTTATAAAAAATTAGTCGAGATCGCCGGGAAGTTGCAATCAGAGCTTAAGAAACCTGTTTCCATTGAAGATGCGATAAAATACCTTTTAAAAAGGAGAATAAGTGACCTTGCCGGTTCATGGGATGTTAGTGATGAAGAAATTCATGCGATCAAAAAGTCGTTGGATGAGGGGTGGAAGACTTGGAGATCTCCAAAATCTGCCTAGACACGGACATTCTCATAGATTTCTTGAAAGGCGACCCTGAGATTGTAAAGAAGACAAAGGAGCTTGAAGAGAGACACGAGCTGACTACAACCACGATCAACATATTTGAGCTGTACTTTGGTGCTTTCAAGAGCAGAAAGGTGGAAGGGAATGTTAAAGCTGTGGATGAGTTAGTCGAAAGGCTGGAACCGTTGAAGTTCACATCCAATTCCGCAAAAATTTCCGGTAAGATAATCGCAGATTTAGAAAGAAAAGGAGAGCCAATCGATTTCAGGGATGCGATGATTGCAGGAATCGCTCTGGAAAATGAAGCTTTGATATACACAAGAAACATGAGACATTTCAAAAGAGTTGAGGAGTTAAAGCTGTACGAAGGATGAGTTTTTTATTAATCTCAAGCTGCTGGCTTAGGTATCCTTGATAACTATCGCAAAATTCATCCCAACTTTCGATTGTCCCGGTTCCTGACATCTCAACATCCCGATACCCCAGAACGGGAGGATCAGCTATTGGACCATACTAGCGATCAACCAGCTTTTCTTCAGGAATTATAACCGTATAGCCTCCACTCTCCACACTTTCTCGAAGCTCCCTCATTCCAATACCAAGACCGTAACAGAATATTTTTCTGCTTGGTTTGATTTTAATAAAAACGTAATCTCTGCTATCCGATTTGTTGGATTGAGCTAACATCATTTTCAGAGTTCTCTTTTGACTGAATGCCTTCTGAGCTTCAGAATCATCAAGAGGCACGATCTCTGCTGTTCCCCGTATTTGCACAGTGGAATCTGGAACGAATCGAAGGTAATAATGCGGGAAGGGCACGACAAATGAGACGTGTGGATTTGCTTTGATGTTTCGAACTTTTTTGTAGTTCTTGCCGGTTAAAATGAAGAAAAAGAACTTGAGTCTGGCAGAGATTCCGTAAAGGACTCCAGTTGAGTGGGGCTTTCCTTTCGGATCTGTGGTGCTGAGAATACCAAAGGTCTTTTTCCGTAGCTGTTTCTCAACAAAATCAAACGTGATGTTAGATTTTTGTTTGGGTGGCGAGGCCATCAACTCAGACACGGGACCATCTCGAATAGTTGAGTTATAGGTTATGAGCGTAGAGCGTAGATAGAGTTAAATCTTTCCCTTATTTCTCCAATTTTCCCCTTAATTCTCAAACTTCAAAATCCTCTAAATAAAGTTCACCGAAAGTCAAAAAAGCAAGGGCAGATGCATCTCGTATTCAAATCCTACAGATTTGACGAAGAACCCTGTCTTTTCAAAGACATGAATGGCTCTCATGTTGTTTCTGTCTGTTGTGACGATTATCCTCTCATATCCCGCATCTCTACACATCTCCACAACCGCTGAGACCATCTTCTGCCCTATGCCCCTGTTCTGAAAATCCTTGTGTACGAATATCGTCAGGTGTGCAGCCTCGCCTTCAGGAACGATTGCAAGATGTCCAACTATCCTCCCATCCATCTCAGCAACGATGGATAACCCGTTTGAGGAAAGAAAGTCGATCCATCTTTCAATTTCCTCTTCACTTTCCGGCGGTAAGCCAAGGGTCCTCTCCGCTGGGGAGAAAGCTTTGTACATCCTCACAAGATCTTCCCTATCTTTCCCGCTGTCATAGACTCTTATCGCAATCACTCAATCACCTTGCTAATGCGTGACACAGTAGCGGCATATAAACTTTTTGGTTTTTGACTGAAGCACAAAAATTATTTTTAAAACTCAGGATGAAAAGACCGCATGAATAGTGAAATAGATGAAATTTACCTCAGAATTTCAGTTAAAGATTCCAAGATCTTTGTTTCAATAGGAAAAGTAGTAGGAACAAAGGTCGAAAAAAGTAAAGAGAAAACGATGGAACTGTTTTACAGGATTTTGGAGGAAATTAAAAACAACTATAACCTCGAAAATCTAAAAGATCATCCTGTTGTACGGGCATACAGAGATTTTTACTGGAGGATAGGGATAGATCCAACCAAACAAAGGCCCAGCAGCGAGGCGTTGTTGAGAAGAGGATTGAAAGGCAATATTCCTGTGAT
>QMZD01000329.1 GCA_003662985.1 Archaeoglobales archaeon
AAAGGCAGCGAATTGCGCTGGAGATCAGGGAAAATACTGGGAGTATCACAGAATTCTCTTTGAGAGGCAGCGGGAGTGGGTTCAGTCAAATCTAACAGCAGTTGAATTAAAGCTTCACTCGTACGCGGAGGAGTTAAATCTTGATATAGATGACTTCAAGGGATGTTTGAGCTCGGATAAATACGAAAAAGAGATCGAAAACGATTATAGAGATGGAATAAAGGCAGGAGTGACAGGAACGCCAACGATTTTCATTAACGGAATTAAAGTTGTAGGAGCGCAACCGGTAGAGGCTTTCTACCAGATAATTGATGATGAACTCCAAGATTCCGGATAAAGTAATACTTGACATCTTTGATTTTTGGTGTTACTTTTCTATACAATCTTTATATCTCAAAATCCGAGAGTCTTTGTTCAGGTAAGCGTTTCTTAACCCAGTTTCTAAAGTAAATTCGGATTATGATCCTAAGAGGTTAAAGATCCCCAATGGCAAAGGATAGGAAAGTGGAATTTGCAGCAAAGGAGTAAGGGTAAAAGATTTGTTTGAGAAAGCACATAATCTTCTGAGGAAATATGAAACTGAAGTACAAGTTCTGGTTTGAGAAAGACGGAGAACCAATTCTTGGGAGGGGCGGAGCTGATATACTCAAAGCTATTGAAGAATCTGGGTCAATAATGGGAGCAGCACAATCTCTGGGAATGTCATATAGATTCGTATGGAACTACCTTGAAAAAATGGAAAGCAGAATTGGGAAAGTTGTTGAAAAAGAAAGAGGGGGAAAGTCCGGAGGCGGAACAACACTAACTCCATTAGGTAAAGCGCTTTTAGATCAGTATTTCAGTGTTGAGGAGCAACTTGAAGCGATGGCGGAGAAAGTCGAAAAAATGCTAAACGAAGATGTCGATGTGGAGGCTGACGGGAGTTGAGGTGTAAGAGTGAGAGTTGAGAGTTAAAAGCTAAAGGCCAGAAGCTAAAAGTCAAAAGGCCGAAAAGTTAGAAGGGTCCCCGAATTCGAAATCACTTTAATGTTTACCATAAGATTTGTTACTCAGCCCGTGTCGAGAACAAGCGGCTATAGGAACCGTAACATCCAGTAGGCCAAGTTCACCTGAAGGTTTTCAGAAAACCAAAAATTTAAACCCGTCCACAATGTTAAAAACTAACGTTCATAAATCAGGTAAAAGGTTTTAGCAGATCGGATTAGATCAGATTAGATCAGATTTGTACTCCAAAGGAGGTTTAGTATTTCAAAGGAGGTGAATCATGCCTAAACGGATTTTAAACTTGGGATACGTAAAAGGTGCTTCCTTAGAGAACTACAACTTGGAAGAACCGTATGGTCTTGTTTCAGCGAAGGATACGAGTGTCAAACCAGACCCGGAGATGATAAAAACTGGCGTTGACATAGGTTTGATGCGTCTCCACATCCACAACGCTCCTGAGAGGAGAAAATTACTGGGTTTGCTCGAAGACAGAAATTACGAGATTATGGTGACATTTGCACCTGTCCACCTCCATGGACAGACGGAAGTGATGAAAATCAGATACGCGAAATTCTTTAACATCGAGAAGGAGGATTCTGCTGGTGGATTTACCTATAAAAAGATGTTTCAGAATCTGAAGTTCAAAAGAAGCTTAAATCTTGATGTGAAGTTAACCGAGATCGACAACAAGAAAGTCGATCCGGAACCATTGGAGATGCTGTTAAACGACACCGGCATAGGCACGGTACTGGATCTTGCTCCGTATAACCCGAAAGAGTACCTAATGCTGGCCTCAAATATTATCTCCAAGGTTCAGGAGATTTTCGGATCCGATAAAGCCGGAGATGACCCACTATGGGATGATACCTTAGTTCTAGAGCCAAAACCAACTATCCCGGGTAGTTATCGCTTGCGTGAGGGGTTCTATGCTATTATCGAAGAATACGAGGGATTTGACTTTAGCGATATAGTTTATCAGCACAATGCATTGTACAAGCGTGGAACAAATGATGAGATTGAGACGAACTATTTAGTATTCGCGGTAGGCAAAAGTCTTGAAGCGTGATCAACACAGAGGAATACAGGAGTGAAAATATTCTGGAAAGGGGCTGAAAGAACAGATTGTTCCAACCGAAGCCCAAATAGAGAGGTAGCGAAGACCTAACAAGAACTCAACAGCAAACAACCAAGCATAGATCTGGATTCCAGCATACAAACACGGATTCCAGCATCAAACATGGCATACAGACTATTCTAAATCAATATCCATAAAAATGACCAAAATATACGAGATAAAAGCAAGAAAGGTGTTCCACACGACCCGAATTCCAGAGGCAGACTGGGGAATAAATTACTATCGTGGCTGTACGCATGGCTGTATTTATTGCTATTTGAAATTTCTTTGCAAATGGAGGAGGCAAAAAGAGAAGTGGGGCGAATTTGTGGATGTAAAAATCAACGCCCCCGAACTTGTTACTGAAGAGAGCAAAAATAAAGAAGGAACCGTAATCTTATGCACTAGCGGTGACGCATACCAGCCGATTGATAAGAAATACCAGTTGACGAGAAAAATTCTTAAAAACTTGAATTCAGAGCTGAGATTGCTTGTTTTGACCAAGTCCGACCCGATATTAAGGGATGCCGATCTGTTCAGAAAATTCAGGAAGTGTGAACTTGGTCTCACCATAACGACTTTGGACAGAGATGTTAAGAGGGTGTTCGAACCATTCTCTCCTAACCCCCATAAAAGGTTGAAAGCCCTTAAAAAGCTGAAAAAGAAGGGATTCCATACCTACGTTTTTGTTGGGCCTATCTTTCCGTATTTAACTGATCTGGACGAGATTTTCAGAGAAGTTTCGCCTTTCGTGGATCATCTGTCCTTTGAGGATCTGAACCTGAAACCATGCAAAAAGGAGGTATCCGAGGCAATAAGGACGAACTTTCCAGAACTAGAGGAAAAATACAAGAATCTTTCAAGGAAATTCTGG
>QMZD01000330.1 GCA_003662985.1 Archaeoglobales archaeon
ACAATCGCCTCTCCTTTGATTTCATGTGGCTTGCCGACCACTGCAGCCTCACTCACGGCAGGATGACTCACCAAGGCAGATTCAACTTCCGAATTACCTATCCTATGCCCTGAAACGTTTAAGACATCATCAAGCCTGCCTTGGATCCAGAAGTAGCCGTCTTCATCGATTCTCGCAGCATCACCGGTAAAGTATATGTCCCTGTATGTGCTCCAGTAAGTGTTGATGTACCTCTCTTCGGCCCTCCATAAGCCGCGGAGCATCGCTGGCCATGGTTTTGTGAGGACCAGGAATCCACCAGCGTTCTTCTTAAACAACGAATTCCCTTCTGGATCGTAAACATCTGCTTCGACTCCAGGGAAAGGTTTTGTGGCCGAGCCGGGCTTAAGTGGGGTTATTGGCAGAGGGGATATCAGCTGCATACCTGTTTCGGTTTGCCACCATGTATCCATGATCTGACATCTCTCGTTTCCGATGAACTTGTAGTACCACACCCATGCCTCGGGGTTAATCGGCTCACCGACGGTTCCAAGCAGCCTCAGACTGCTGAGATCGTGCTTTTGAGGCCATTCTTCTCCAAGTCTCATGAACATCCTGATTGCAGTGGGGGCCGTGTAGAAAACTGTCACACCATGCCTCTCTATCATCTCCCACCATCTGTCAGGCTCAGGATAGGTTGGAGCTCCTTCGTACATAACGGAAGTGGTGCCCAGAATGAGCGGGCCATAAACGATGTAGCTGTGGCCGGTTATCCAACCTATATCTGCAGAACACCACCAGATGTCGTCCTCTTTCAGATCGAAGATTAGCTTAAGCGTTGCAGCAACGCCAACCGCATACCCTCCATGGGCGTGGATAACTCCCTTTGGCTTACCTGTCGTCCCCGAGGTGTAGAGTATGAATAGGATATCGTTCGCATCCATTACTTCCGTCTTGCACTCTTTTGGTTGATTTTTGACAATTTCATGCCACCAGTAGTCTCTACCCTCCTCCATGTTCGTTGAGACGTTGCACCTCTCATAGACAATCACCTTCTCAATGCTTGGCGCCTCAGTTAAAACGCTGTCAGCTCTGTTTTTCAATTCTATAACATTTCCTCCCCTGTAAAATCCATCAGCCGTTATCAGAACTTTTGCTTCAGCATCGAGAATTCTGTCGAGCAACGCCTTTTCACTAAAGCCCGAGAAAACAACCGAATGAATTGCCCCGATTTTTGCACAAGCAAGCATTGCTATCGGCAATTCTGGAATCATGGGGAGCCAGATTGTAACTCTGTCACCTCTCTTAACTCCAAATTCCTTCAGAGCATTGGCAAACCTGTTAACTTCCCTATAAAGCTCACCATAGGTAATTTTCTTAATATCCCCCGGTTCCCCTTCCCATATATACGCAACCTTATTTTTTCTCAGTCTCGCTTGCCTATCAAGGGCATCGTTAACTATATTGTATCCCGCTCCAATAAACCACTTCACGTAAGGTGGATTCCACTCCAGTGTCTTCTCAGGCTCCTTGTACCATTCGATGCCAACTTCCTTTACCATCTCATTCCAGAACCACTCGACATCTTTTGCCTTTTCCAGCAGCTCATCGTAGCTTTTTATTCCATGCTTGTCCATGAACTTCTTGACGTTGGAGTTCTCGACCAAATCGTCTGGTGGATAGAATACTCTCCCTTCCTGCAAAAGACTGGCTATAGTTTCTACCATGGATTGTTTTGGAATGCGTAGATAGAAAATATTTGTTATTATTAATTATTAAAACACTACTTCAGTTTTTATAGCTTTTATTCTTTTTGTTATATTAAGCAAAGGTATGATAAATTTTAGGGAGTTTGCAAAAAACCTCAAGCTGAACTTCATTTTTATTACCTTCAATAAAACATACACTTCCTTCTTGCTATAAGTACAGTAAGAATAATAACTAGTACTATTTTTAATGTTTAATTTGAAAAATAATTAATCGTTAAGAAAGGCTAAGTCTAAGATCGGACAAGTTTAGATTTGTAGAGTCAATTCTAAATTTTTAATAACTGATAATAAAAACATTTAAATGATACAGAGTTGTTTCTATAATTGGTGATATAAATGCCACATGGAGATATAGCATCTTCGAAAGATACGGTAGGAGTGGCTGTAGTTAACTACAAGGTGCCGGTACTAGACAGCAAAAAAGAAGTACTCGAAAACTGTGAGAGAATAGCCAGTTTTATAGAAGGATGTAAGAGGGGACTACCGGGACTCGACTTAATAATCTTCCCGGAGTACAGCACACAGGGTTTTAACCCAGTAAAATGGAAAGAGCTCTCGACAACAATACCGGGTGAAGAAACGGATATCTTTGCAAAAGCTTGTAAGGAACATAAAGTCTGGGGAGTGTTTTCTCTGACAGGAGAGCTACATGAAGACCACCCAAAAAGGAATCCCTACAACACCTTGATATTAATGAACGACAAAGGAGAGATCGTCCAAAAATATCGAAAAATTATGCCTTGGGTTCCAATTGAGCCTTGGTATCCTGGAAAAGAAACATATGTTTCTGAAGGTCCAAAGAGTCTAAAGGTAAGTTTGATCATATGCGATGACGGTAATTATCCAGAGATATGGCGAGATTGTGCGATGAAGGGTGCCGAACTAATTGTCAGATGCCAAGGATACATGTATCCGCCAAAAATACAACAGATCGAGATCGCAAGAGTTATGGCCTGGTGCAACAATTCCTATGTTGCTGTCGCAAATATGGCCGGTTGGGATGGGACCTACTACTACTTTGGACATTCCGCAATAATCGATTTTGACGGTCGCGTACTTGCAGAGTGTGAAACATCACCAGATGAAGTCCAGTACTCCGAGCTCTCGGTTTCTGCTATTAGAAACGCAAGAAGAAACTGGATGTCTCAAAACCATTTATACAAACTCCTTCACAGGGGATATACAGCATTGGCAGAAGCTGGAGACTCAGA
>QMZD01000331.1 GCA_003662985.1 Archaeoglobales archaeon
ACGACATGAAGCATCTGCTCGACATAAAGCCTAGCAGTGGAGTGTATATTTACTCCTCAAGCGAGGCGTTTACTGAGGAGCAGGAGTTCGATTTTCAGAGACTGTATCGGTGGCTCGAACATTTCAATTTCAGGATCTATGGGTTTGAAGTGGTTGTGGTTGAAGGTAAAAAGCTGAGGCCGAGGTTCATAAGGGGATACCATGCTTCTGGGCATGCGTCGAAGAGTGATTTAAGGTGGGTAATTGAAACTGTAGATCCCGATGTAATCATTCCAGTGCATACTGAGAATCCAGCGTGGTTTGTGGAGAACTTTGAGAATGTAAAAGTTTTAAAGAATTGTAAAAGTTATGAGGTATGAGGTAAGTGCAATATACTAATTACAACGATGTGTTCAAGGTTAGTTTAGCTATACAAAAGTGTTTTCAGACATTTAGCGGAATAGTACCGGTAGTATGGTGGTGAGTATGGTAAATAGAAAACTCAGCGACATCAAGAGTGTTCAGGAGGCAATCAAGCTTATCGACGACGTTTGCATCTTCTATGGATCTGACGACCCCCAAAAATTAGCGGACCGGAGAAAAATAGCAAGTGTTATAAAGGGATTTTTAAGCAAACCGGAATTTTTTATAAGAGAGATTATACAGAACGCCGATGACGCTAGATCTGAAGAGATAACAATAAAAGTATCAGGAGATTATGTTGAAATACGGAATGATGGAGAAGAATTTACTGAAGAACAGTTTAGAGCTCTTTCGTCAGTAGGCGACAGCACCAAAAAGCTTGGAGAGTTTATAGGGAACTTTGGTATCGGATTTAAGTCTGTCTTTTACTATACAGATGAAGTTAAGTTGGCATCTGGCTATCTGAGGTGGGCGTACAAGTCGGACACTATATGCATACCTTTAAAGAACTACAACGGTGTAAATGATGTTGAGAATACTGTTGGAACAAAAGTGTCCTTCAAATTAAAAGACGGCAAAAAAGATGTCTTTCTCGAGGAGTTGAGGAAGTTTCCGAAGGAGACAATACTATTTCTAAACAGTATCAAGAAGATCAGAATCATAGTCGACGAAGAGTGCGAAGAAATTAGCAAAGAGCATTTAGGAAGGAACAAATGGAAGATAATCGAAAGTACGGATGGTTCAGAAGTTGAGAGACACTTTATATTAAAGAGAGGTCATATAAAACTGACTAAAGGACAGAGCACCCTCTTTTTAAAGCAAAAACTAGGAGACAGGTATGAAGAAGCAGTTAAGGAGTACCCCGAGGAAATTGAGCTATCCATTTCTGTATCTATTCCTATAAAAAACGAGTACGAAATTGACGGTGGGTACAACGGACACTTTTACACGTTCCTGCCGACCAAGTCTAAAACTTACCTACCTTGTAACATCCATGCTGATTTTGTAATTGAGCAGGACAGAAGGTTTATAGATCAGACGAGTGAGTTCAACGAGCTTTTTGTTGAAAAGGCTTTAGAACTCATAGAGAGCGTCATCAAATATTATAAGAAGGCAGACTCAGATGTCGAGAAACTCCAAATATATAAGTGGCTCAGAAAGGCAGAATTTGACAAAGAGAGCGAATCATTGACTGCGTATTTGCACAAAGCGATAAGAGAAATGTTCGAGAATGAAGCTCTGATTCTGATAAATTATTCATTATATAAGGGTGTCGACAGGGTGTTTTTCAGAATAGAAGAGGTTATAGACGTCGATGAGTGGTTATTTAACTATCTCGACCAAAAGAGAGTCTATGAATATATATGGAGTTATTATAAACAGTATCAAGTACATCCGGAGGTTGTAAAGATATTGGAAAAGCACAACATAGGGATTAGAAAATTTACTTTTGAAGACGTATTAAGAGATTTGGAACATAAACCATCTCTTCCGAGTGAACCAAAAATGCTATTACGATTTTACCAAGCAATCAAGGATTATCGGAAGAGAAAGCCTATAGATGATGTAGAGGCAGATCGACTAATTGAAAATGCACAATTTTTACTGTTGGAAGATGGAAATTTTTCCTCTGTCTCTTTGGCTGAGCGAATCTATTATGTTAAAACTGAAATTCCTGAAAAGTTCATGGAATACGTAACCGAATACGTCAGTTTACTAAATAGAGAGCTAACAGAGAAGATAAAACAGGCTGAAAATGCTGAGGAAATCTTTGAATTCTTGGAAGAAATAGGAATTAAGGAACTTACACAAAGAGATATACAGGATATTTTGGTTGAAGAGATAAACAAGAACCCTGAAAACTGGAGAGGCCTATTTGCCGAACTTATTAGCATAAGTAAAGACAATCAAAGAAAACTCGATAAATTGAAACTCCCTTGCTATAGAGCATCCACTCCGGAGAGAATCGAGTGGTGTAAACCCAACGAAATTTACTTCTCAAAAGCGTTCAAGGAAATTCTAGGTTACGATTTAGAGGTGATTTTAAGGTTCTCTGAGGACGCTAAGTTTGTATTATCCGATTTCTTGGAGAAGGACTTTCTTGAGCTAATTGAAGGAGATAGCGTTGAAGACAAAAAGGAAATAATCTTTCGGTTTCTTGAGAGGCAGGGAGTAAAACAAAGGTTGGACGTCAAAGACGATGAAAATAACATAATAAAGTTGCCTAAATTCCGGAGTAGAGACCCAAACGTCGATGTTGAAAATGCAATAGATGAACTTAAAAAATTCATTAAAGAGAATAACATCACCGATTTTAATATTGAATTCTTTGCTAGAGCTGGGATTCCTCTACAACCTTACAGAAGCACTTATTGGAGCAAAATTTGGGGTTACGTATTTGGGGTAGTCAATAGAGAAATAGAATACCAAGGTGAAATAGTAAAAGAGCTTAGAAGAGGAGATATAGATTATGCAATTAATTTTAGCAAAATGATTTTGAAACACTGGCAGGATTATAGACAATCTCTAAAGTTGAAGTTACTTTATTCA
>QMZD01000332.1 GCA_003662985.1 Archaeoglobales archaeon
ATCTATTGCTGCATCGGGATCGATCCAGTGAAGCTGAATATCTTGGCGAGTTGTTATCTCCGCATACCCTCTGCCATAGTCATCGGAGAGCTCAGCAATCTCCACCAGGCTGTATCCAATAACTCCTCCGGGGATTTTGATTCTTAAAAAGTGAGAAGAACCGCTACCTCTTTCCTTACCAAGTGAGTACCTCCCTATAAATTTAGAGAGAGCTACTTGCATAAACTTAACAGTGTTAATTATTCCAAAAAATTATCAAAAACAAATCAAGTTTTGTCAATCAAAAACAGGTTCTCTTTTCTCCAGACCAGCCCTTACTCCTTCAGCAAAGTCCTTGGAAAGAGTGGAGAGCATAGCTAGAGTTAGCTCAAAACTTAGGTGTTCATCCAAGCTATTCGAATGGCTTGCGTTGAGGAGTTTTTTCAGATTTGCAATTGCAGTTCTGGGTCTGTTCAGATAGAGATTTATGACTTCTGCAACTCTTTCCTCGAGCATTTCGTCATCAACAACCTCTGTAACGAAACCGTATTCTAAAGCCTCCTCTGCTGAAAATCTTCTTCCGGTTGACATAAGTTCAAAGGCCCTTTTGAAGCTAACCGAACGGGGAATGAAAAAGGATGTGCCTGAGTCGGGGCTTAAACCAACGAGGATGAATCCACACGAAAAAATTGAGCTTTTAGCTGCCACAGCATAGTCCGTTGCTAGAAGGATTCCAAGGCCTGCTCCAATTGAATATCCCTTCACCTCGGCAACGATGGGTTTTGACAAACCCCTCATTTTTTTAAGCACTGATAAGTGAATTTTCAACCCGTATTCCATGGCGTTTCCTGTTCCCGAGATGAATTCAAGGAATTGTTTTAGATCTGCACCAGAGCAAAAGCTCTTTCCTTCTCCCCTTAGAAGAATTACTTTGATGTCATCATCTTTTTCGCATTCATCCAGAGCTTGGGAGAGCTCTTCTATTAACCCCATATTCAAAGCATTATGGACTTCGGGTCTGTTGAAAGAGATTCTGGCGACCTTTCCTTCCTTCTCAAATTTAAGAAACTCCATGACCAAAATAGGTGAGGTAAAATTTAACTGTTGTCATCTTACCAAGGTTAGAGAGATATTTCGTATCCGTTATTCATCACAATGTTATTCATCACAAATAATCCACAATAATTCTTAATAATATCCAAGATAAAGAAATAGGAGAGAGATGGTAAAATAATTCCAGCTAATCGATGAACTTTCGAATAAAATGAGAATATTGGTGGGTTTTACATGAGAACACAAGGACCATTTGGGAAACTGAGGATTTGGATCAGAGAATTAAGGGTTCCCTTTCTGACTGCCTCCATTGTGCCTGTCATTTTGGGAACTCTCGTAGCGTTGATAAAAACTGGTAACAACGATTTTCTGTACTTCATACTTACTCTGGTGGGTGTTTGTCTGCTGCATGCTGGCACCAATGTTGCCAACGATTATTTTGATTATAAAGGCGGAACCGATAACATAAACAGGGAGTTCATTACACCGTTTTCTGGGGGGAGCAGGGTAATTCAGCAGGGGTTGATGTCGCCAAGAGAGGTTTTGGTTGAGGCGATGATTCTCTTTGGTTTAGGAGCTCTGGTGGGTCTGTACCTTACATTTACAAGGGGTATAACTGTGCTTTATCTCGGTGCTATCGGTATGGTCTCTGGGTTTTTCTATACCGCCCCTCCTTTCAAATTTGCAAGCAAAGGAATCGGAGAACTTCTGGTGGGATTGAACTTCGGCGTTCTCGTCGTTCTTGGAAGTTATTACGTTCAGACCAAATCAATTGCCATAGAACCTCTGCTTGCATCGTTGCCTGTAAGCTTTTTAATTACAGCTGTTCTCTGGATCAACGAATTTCCCGATTATAAAGCGGATAGAGAGACGGGCAAGCTAACACTGGTCGTCAGGCTTGGAAGGAGGAAAGCTGTAAACTTTTACAGAATCTTAATGTACCTCCCTTATACAGTAATTCTGGTTTTCATTTTGCTGGGTTATCTACCTTTGTTTTTCCTTATAGGGCTTCTAACCCTGCCCAAAGCGAAAACAGCCGTTAACATTGCAAAGCGATTTTACGAGGATCCACAAAATCTGGCTCCAGCCAACGGATTAACGATCGCAATCCACCTCCAGACGGGAATTCTGTTAAGCATCGCCTATGTGTTAGCTTTTGTGAACAAGGTGCTTGGGGAAATAATCCCGAATTACATGACTTTGTTTTGATTCAATCTAAATTCAATTAAAGTTACCAAGGGGTAGTTATCAGGAAATCTATTTAAATATAGAAAATAAAAATTAAAAAACAAAGTAGTGGGGGTTTGTATGGCTGAGAGGGAAAGAACTCCAGAACAGCATGAGAGACTCTTCAAAGCATCGCAGAATCCAAAAAGAAGGAGAATGATTCAGATAATTGGGCATAGAGGCGGTGACGGAATTTCAAGAGAAGAATTAAGGAAAGAACTTGACGATTTTTCCGACTTTGATTTCAAGTTCAACCTCGATTGGCTGATTAGAGAGGGTTTTGTAGATGAGAGGGATGGTAAGCTATACGCCACAGAGGATGGCATCGACCTAATGGAGGCCGGATGATGTCAAAATACCAATGCTCAGTATGCGGATACGTGTACGACGAAGAGGAGGGAGATCCCGAGAACGACATTCCTGCAGGCACTAAATGGGAAGATTTGCCTGACGGCTGGGTCTGTCCTGTTTGTGGAGCATCGAAAGAGGAGTTTGAGAAGCTGGACTAAGGGATTAAAATTATAGTTGAGGATTTTGATTTACCCCACTCTGTTTAGCAATCAGAGACAAAAACTAGCTCTATTTCACGAATAAAGAACGACAACACCCAATCTCTCTCAATTTTTCTTTTAATTCCTCTTTTTACAAC
>QMZD01000333.1 GCA_003662985.1 Archaeoglobales archaeon
CTGATATGCGATTTCGGGAAACTTCTCCTCGAATTCGGTGGAAATCAGAGCGAAGTTTTTGCCGTCGAAATCTAGCACTATCAATCCGCCGCTAACCTTGCCGCAGACAACTGCGATTCCGCCAACGCCATCTTGGGAAAACCATGCTTTCAATTCCTCGATGGTAGGCTTCCGCCCTTGGAACGGTTCCCACGAGAGACGCTTCCCGTGGATGATAGCGGGGCGTTTGGTTCTGGGCTCCGTCGGGACAACCGATAAACCGTCACGGTGGTATTCGCTGGCAGTTTGGAGCACATCCATCATTCGCTCTCCTCCTTTCCCGCGTAAATTAATAGCCTCTGCGGAGATACTTCGTCCTGTTGTTTCTTGCTGCCATTTCTGAATTTCTTGATTTTCATGAAATTTTTCAGTATACTTCATCTTGATACCTCCTTTCTTTTGCTCAGCTCCTTCTCAAGAGCTGAGCGAACAAGAAAGGCCATTGAAACGCCCTGTTGGGCAGCTTCAAGACGTAGCTCCTCCACCAACCTTGCAGGGAGGAGAACCTGAAAGGGCCGGGGTTAATCCCCGGAAGAAAAGATTCTTTGAATCTTCATGACAAAGCCTCCTTTGAATTTTTTCTAAGGGGTGGCTGCCACCACCCCTTACATCATTAATTATACACACCTGTCCCCTTTTTGTCCAGAGACATAGGTAGACATTTTCACACCTTATTTTAGCATTTAAACGTCTACTTCGGGTCTTATATATACATATTGAATATTATGTATGACATTATGGTATAGCATTACCATACCTAAGTTACCAGCTTGAGTTGTTGTATTTACTGATGCTTCCCTTAAATTTTTGAACTCTCTTACGGCATCTATCACTGCAAAACAGCTTGTCACTCCGTGTTTGCCAGAAGATGTTTGGACATTGTCCGACCTTTGGTGTAGGATAGTAATACCCTGCGCATCGTCTAAGCCTGTGCGGGTTTCTGAAGATCAAGGGAAGTTCCTGGGTCAAGATCCACCAAAATAGATTACCGAGTTCCAGCCCATAACTGATTGAATGGTAGTCTTCATCTTCCATGGGTATCCAAACTTCATCTAGAGAAGGTATCAGATCTAAGACGAAGAGAGTTCCAAATTCTCGCATGGCATTGGCATACCACTTCCAGAATTCCCCTTGGATTTGCGGTTCATCAGGGTTATCTAGGATTGCATCAAGGGCGGTTCGGATATGCTGATAAGCTTCCATGAACTTCTGAAAGTCCTCGCTTTGCCACCATACGATTCCTTTCGTATGTTCATACCCTTCTAGCGATCCGACAGCCTCTTTGTTCGATGAGACGACGAAAGGTGCGTATTCATCAAAAAACTTGATCAGCCGTTGTTTCTGCTTCTCATCAAAGGGGAGCTTGAGGTGTAGGTTGTAGAGGGCGATGATTATTTCCGGCCCCGGCTCTTGATTTTTAATGTGCTTTGGGTTATCATTCATTTGTAGTACCTCCTACCCACGAGCTTGATCGTGGGTTACTTTTTGTTCGGTTTCCATAATCAATATACTGCAAGTTGTTCTGCAAGTTGTTCTGCTTTGTCCAGAGTTACACCCACGGCCATACCCCTTGGTCGTGGGTTATCTTTTGTCTATATCAACCCCAGCCTTCTGACCCCCTCGGCGAATTCTGGCCTTGTCTTGGCAGTTTCTCTAGCTGCTTCTTCAAGCTTTCTCTGATATTCTTGAAGCTCTCTTCGGTATATCTGGAGGTCTGATTCAAGCTTCCTCATAAGTCGCTCATTTTGTAAGAGCTTCTTGATTATCTTTGTCTTCTTGGTATCATCTCTCACTACGAGAACTATGACGGTTATGGTCGCTGCGACGCTGATAATCCAGGTGATGATAATCATCCAATTTCAGAAATCACCCATCGGCTTTCCCCTATCGAAAATCAAATCAGCCCGATGGTTCTGAGCACTTCAGCGAATTCAGGATGTTCCTTGATTATCTCCCGTGCTTTTTCCTTCATCTTGTTTATCTCGTCCTTTCGCTCCTGCTTTTTCCTCCACCACTCTGCGAAGATAGGTCCGCCGAATATCGCTGCCAGGATGGTAACAAATATCACCGTCCATATAGCCCACATTTGGTAATACATTGAATCGATCCGTGAATTAACCCTAGCGTTTGATTCTTCTATTTTTCCAGCCAGCTCGTTTCTCATCTCGTCCGTTTTCTTCGTCAGTTCTCTCTGTAGGGTGATGATATCGTCCTTGGTGGCCATAGTTTTCATTTCGGCTCTGACAGCCTTTATCTCTCCTCTCATCTCGGCGATATCCAGTTTGATAGCGGTTATCTCCTTTTTGATAGGTTCCAGCTCAGAGCGGATGATCTGCTCCACGTCTTGCCTTGTTAGCTCCGCAAAGGAAGGCAAAGCTATAGCAAAGAGCAAAGCTACGGCCACTGCGGTTTTCATGAGGATACCTCTCTTAATCCCTTTTCAAGCAGTTCTCTAACAGTGAGAGCCATTGATTTATTTCTGCGCCTGGATACTTCAAGCAACTTCTCTTTTAGCTCCAATGGCAAGTAAATCGACACTCTGACCTTTTCCTTAGAATCTCTCTGTTGCTGGATAAAAGGTCTTCTCTCCATTGTGTCACCTCGTTTTGGTGTCATTCTTAAGTAAGTATACCATTTTTATAACATGGCATCAAGACATAAAATTACCGATAACCATTGTTATGTTAACCAAAGGCCGCAAACCCGCATAAACGCTGAAATCTCCGACGCTCTGTAAGCCGCTGTGAGCCTCTCTTTTGCTCTACGCCCTGTCTTTGCTTGTCTTTCGCCCTGAAAATCGCTCAGAGAGCCTCTCAAGAGCTTTCGAGCGGAGGTCTCTCTTACGAGATGCGATACCTGC
>QMZD01000334.1 GCA_003662985.1 Archaeoglobales archaeon
ATTTTTGAATCTCCAAATATTTGTCCAAGCTTTTCTTTTAGGAATTCGAGTATCTTTCTGTTTACATACCCGATTGGCTGGATGTTAATTGTCATATTTTTGTCGAATTCCATAGATTTTACTTAGCTTCGAGAATTTAAATCTTTGATTGATGAATCTTTGATTAATTGGTTTCAGTCGAATTAGTTTGCAAAATCATCTCAAAATGGGGCGGCGGAGATTTGAACTCCGGTCGCCGGCTTTTTTGGCTGCAGTTACCAACTCCCAAAGCCGGAAGGATAACCAGGCTACCCTACCGCCCCGTGGGAGAAGGTTCGGATAAAGGTTTAAAAAATCTTTCCCCCCTCAGAGAACATTTTTTAAGGATCTGAATGACTTAACCTTATGGTAGCCAATTCCAGATCGGAATTAAAATCCATCCAAGATTCCGTGCATGGCGTTATACCGATCCCATCTTGGGTAGTTGAAATAATCGATACTCCTCAATTTCAAAGGCTCAGGAGGATAAAGCAGCTTGGATTTGCTAACCTCGTTTATCCAGGTGCGAATCACACGAGGTTTGAACACAGCCTTGGTACCTATTTCATCACCTCACGCCTTGTTCAGAGGCTGAATGCCAATGAGGATCTGAAAATGGAGCTCCTCACTTCAGCCTTACTCCACGACATCTGTCATCCCCCGTTCTCTCACTCCAGTGATAGGATAATCAGGGAGTACCTTAAGACGAGTCACGAAAACCTTGCAAAATTTCTGAAGGGGTCGGAGGTTGAGGATGTCCTCAGCGATCTCGGTTTGAGTTTGAAAAGAATCACCCAGCACGTGCAGGGAAAAAGCGCGTACAATGTGATTAACGGAGAAATCGATGCAGACAGGATGGATTATCTTGTGCGGGACTCCTACTATACGGGAGTTGCATATGGAGTTTTTGACATCTCTAGGCTTTTAGAAACCCTGAAATTTGAAGGTGAAAGAGTAGTGATAGATGAAAAGGGTTTGAGAGCTGCAGAATCCCTCTTGATCTCCAGATTCATGATGTATCCCACCGTTTATTTTCATCACGTCTGTAGAATAGCTAGAAAGATGTATGAGAAAGCTCTGGAGCGATGCATAGTCGATGGAAATCTTAAAGCGATCGACATCATAAAAATGGATGATTGTGAAATTATCGCCTTTTTTAAATCCTCCGGTGGTTATGTCAGAGAGATGATGGAAAGGATAAACGAGAGGAGGCTTTTTAAAAGAGCAATTTACGTTGGAAGGGACAGAATTGGTGTTGATGTGAATAGGATAACTGAAAAAAGAGCTGAAATGGAGATCTCAAACCTTTCGGGAGTCGAGGAGGAAAAGATAATCGTGGACATCCCGCCTCTGGAAGATGCTAAAGAAACCTCAGCAATCGTTAGACTCGAGGATAGGACTATGAAACTGGAGGAATGTTCGCCGATTGTCAGGGCTTTAAAGGATGCAGAAAAAGATTCATGGATGATGGGGATTTATACAACTAAGGAAAACATCGATAGGATTGCTGAAGCAGCGAGAAAATTCTTTGGAATCGAAAGAAAACCCTTGCAGAGACGGCTTGATGAAGTCTACTAAGGTCTACCAGGGGGCCTATTAAGGTCTGAGATATTATCGGATCTCCTGACAGCTTTATTGACCAATTCAATTTAACTCATTTAATTAATAGAACCGAAAATTTGATAAATAAACTAAAGTTAGCTGAGTTAATGTATCAGAAGGAAGCGTACACGAGAAATAGTGATAGAATTCTGATCGCTTTGATCGAGAGAAGGATGGACTTCTCAAGCCTCCTTGACAGGGTGAAGCTATCCGCTCCAGCTTTATCCAATCATCTAAAAGACCTAATTGAGAAAAAGCTGGTTTCCTTTGAGGTAAAGGGTAAAAGGAAGATTTACTACCCCCTTGAAAATGCCTATCGTCAGCCGGGAGTTAAAAGTCATTTTACGGGAATAATAGAGGCTTACAGGACAATAAAGGGAAGAAAGAAGTTCTGGAGTGAGGTTGGAAGAAAGGCTGTCTCTCTTTTCATCCAGAACCCCGATTCAGCCTTCTCATTTCTTTCAGCCATCTCAAAGTACAGAATGCACCTTGAAGATCATGATATCGAGGATGGGATCGAGTGGATCTATATGAGAATGTTGGAGGATTTTAACCTGCTCAAGGAGATGAAAGAAACTGTAAAAGAACTCGAGTTAAGGGGGATAAATTCGAAGAATATAAAGAAGAAATTTCAAAATAAAATGGAGGATTTCAGGAATCTCTATATCTCTCTTGGCCCTCCTTTTAGCTATCGCTGGCTTGATATGGTTGAAAAGCTGGAGGAATGACTGAAGTAGGAAAGGAAACTTCATAAATCCTCGTCTTCTGGAGTCAATGGGAAGATGAATTCTTACACAGAAATTTCCAAGCTGGGGGAGGAAAAAGTAGGAATTGAGGAGTATATAACTAAAACCCCCGGAATAGGAGGGAAGATAAAGTCAGATCCATCATTCTTCAAGGTAACTGAAGTAATCGATCTCCCTGAGTTTCATGAGGATGGCTCGTATCTTATAATTCTCGTGGAGAAAACAAACTGGGATACGATAAATTTCGCCCGTATCCTCTCAAACAGACTGGGGATAAGCCAGAAGAGGATTGAGTACTCCGGTACGAAGGATAAAAGGGCCAAAACTCTACAGTTTTATTCGATAAAAAGAGTGGATGATGGGATGATTCAAAGGCTGAAAGAGTTGAGCATTAAGGATGCGGAAATAAAGGTTCTTGGAAAAACTAGGAGAGGTTTGAAGCTTGGAGATCTGCTTGGAAACTTTTTTGAGATCAGGATTACCGAGATCGATGGAGGGGAGGAAGAAATAAGTTCTACCGTTGAGGA
>QMZD01000335.1 GCA_003662985.1 Archaeoglobales archaeon
GGGCAGAGCTCTACTTTTTCTTCGATCTCTCTTGTCTCTTCGATTTCTTTTTCTGCTTCTGATTCTAACTCTACTTGAACTTCGAGTTCTGCTATCTCCCATCCCCTCAATAGTACTTAGCTAAAGTAATACATTAACGTATATAAAACCTACATAACCTCACTCCAAGCATCCCATTGTGATTAGTAGGCTTACTTACCCACTCACCTGTTACATGCTTTTCTCAACTTTACCACGAAAACTGCTCCTTTTCCTTCTCTATCCTCAACCTCTATGCTCCCGCCGCATGCTTCAACTATCCTTCTTGCGATGTAAAGCCCCAGACCACTTCCATCGCTGGAGCTGAATCCCTCGTCGAAGATGAAGGCCTTTATGTCATCGGGAACACCTATACCATCATCAGCAATTATCACCTTGCAGAAGTCATTCTCTTCAATCTTGATTTCAACCCTGCTTGCTTTCCCATGCTTTATGGAGTTTCCAATCAGATTATCGAAAACCGAGGCCAAAGCCTCATTGCCTTCAGCAACCCCATCGCCTTCGATATGTATCTCTATACCGTATTTCCTGCTCACATCCTCGATTAGATTCCTCATTCTTATAGCCTTTAGCTCCTTAAATCGAGTAAGCTCCTCCAGCCCTCTTATCTGCTCTATCAGCCTACTACTCCTTTCTATTCTGTCTAAAGCCTTCTTTAGAAGCTCTTTTTCTCCAGTCTCCAGGGATAACTCGATAGCAGCCCCTATGGCTGCCAGATCATTGAGAATATCATGCCTCAGGATTTTGTTGAGCAAGCGAAGGATATCGTTAAGCTCTTCAAGCGAATTTTCTAGCTTCTTTCTCTCCGTTATATCTCTGAAGTTTCCTTGGAATGCTACTATTCTATCACCCTCCCAAATAAGGCGTATATTACCTTCAAGAACAACTCTTCTTCCATTCTTCGTTGTGATCTCTGCCTCAAGACCGTATAGGTCTCTCTTTTCTCTGAAAGCCTTGTTGTACATCTGAAATATTTGATCTGCAACTTCCTCTCCAACGAACTCTCTGTAATTTCTTCCGATAACCTCCTCTCTTGAGAAACCAAGAATTCTTTCGAAGGCTTTATTTACATCCAAATACTCACCCTTCAGATTCGTTACAGCAATTATATCTAAAGAATTCTCAAAGAGGTCTTTGTACTTTGCTTCACTTTTTTTAAGCTCTTCTTCCATCCTCTTTTTCTCGGTAACATCCTCGATCAGCTCAACAACAGCGACGATATTACCATTCCTTTTCACGGGAACTGAGGTGTTTCTTATCACTCTATCTCTAACCCTTCTTTCAAAAGATCGGATTTTGCCATCCTTGAGCGATTCAGGAACTCCGCAGCCTTTGCATGGCCTTCCATTGCCAGCAACTTCGTAGCAGTACTTTCCTTTCACATCTTCAGTCCTGACTCCAAGCATTCGCTCAACAAATCTGTTTAGCCTAACAATTCTCATGCTCGGATCGAGAAGATTGATACCAATGGGAGCATAGTCTAAGATGAGTTTAAACTCCTCTAAATCCGAATTAACTGTATTAAGCGAATTAACCGGAAGCATATTAACCATAACCGTAGCATATCTTTTCAAGAGTTTTTAATAATTTTCTGAAAAGGTCATCATGTATGAATTGTCCAAAGATTCCTCTATCTCCAAGTACTCAAACTTGCAGATTTAGGTCTTAATTAAAAATAAGCTTATAGAACTACTCCACTTTGCTGCTCTCAATTTATTTCCACATTTTCTGATCTCTGGAAACTTTTTTACTGTATTTTGGTAGAGCTGACGACAATAGAGGGTATATAGTTGTGATAAAGTCCTCAAAATAAAATTTAGATATATCTATACTCAAGAACAACAGACTCCTCAATCTGTCTTTCTGAAACATCCCAGTATTTTCTCAGCAACTCCCTTTCATTTCCAAGATTTTCAAACCCATTCTTCTCATAAAATTTAATGGCCCAATAAGCTGCTTTCCACGTTCCAACGTAAATTTTTGGTGTTGGAGATTTTTCAATTCCAAACTTTAGCAGCTTGGTTCCAATGCCTCTGTGCTGAAATTTGGGTAGTACATAGAGATGCCGAATTAGAAACACATCGTAGTCTGATAGATGCTGAAGTCCAACAACACCGACCAGTCCTCCTTCAAAGTAACCGTAGAACTGCATCTTCCTCATTTCTTCCTCGAACTCGCTTAAGGGCATATAAGGCTCAGAATAACAATCATCGGGAATTCTGTTTTTGTACTTCCTTGCAGCTTCATTGATCACTCTGAAGATTTCCATCTTGTATCTGTCTGAAGGCTTAGTTAATTTGGTTAATTTCTTTTCCATTGGCAATCACTTCCCTCTATTTCTATAGCCTTAAGTCCGCAGAAAACTTCTTCTTAAGTAATTTTAGCTTTGCTGTGAAGTAACTTCAAGGTTTATAAAACTCCATTCTGCTTAATGCAGATGTTCTTTAGCGTTTACAGAAAAACAAAAGTTGCTAAAGCCGTGTAGAGAGAATTCTCTGGGGTTTTAATCTTAAGTTTTAATCTTAATCTTACAAAATTGAAGCTTTTCTGGGCCACAAATAGAAGTCACAAATAGATGTGTCTCCTTTTTAAGCTCGGATTGAGGTTCTAAATCTCAAAGATTTTTTAAGTTTTAAGCATTAAACCATGACTATAGACAAGAACTGGTGAGAACCTTGAATACGAAGAACATTAAATTTGGAATCCAGCTCCCTCACGATCCCCACGATCTGATAATAAAGGCTGCGGTATTCGCAGACAGAAATGGTTTCGATTCTGTCTTCACTCCCGACCACCTAGTAGGAGTAGGAATTAGAAACTGGAGTTCATATGAAGCCTTCAC
>QMZD01000336.1 GCA_003662985.1 Archaeoglobales archaeon
CCAAGTTCATCTCTCGTCTTCTGAGATTCCTCTTTGATTATCGTCCCAAGTTCATCTCTCGTCTTCTGAGATTCCTCTTTGATTATCGTCCCAAGTTCATCTCTCGTCTTCTGAGATTCCTCTCTCACAGAATCTCTGATATCGAGCAAAATGGGAATAGCTTTCCCCCAGTGCTCCATTTGAAATGCTTGCATGCTCCTTTCGATCGGTGGGATTTCGTACTGGAATTCTTCAAATTCTATGGACTCAATCAAAGCCCTCTCAGGTTTTTTCGATTGAATTTGGTTCTTTATCTCTTCAGTGATCCATTCGGGAGCATCTATAAGGCATATCACAGCCTCTTTCCCATCGATTTTAGTGTTGAAAGTGCTGAATCTGTCGATCCCGTACTCCAAAGCTAGATTGATGAGCATAATCCTGTAACCAACTCCATGTACCTTACCTTTTATTATAACTTTGAATTTCATGATAAGAAAAATTGTTTGATGCATATTAAAGCTTTTTGAGGTGGTGAGGAGATTATTCCAATAACGCCATGGAAGTGAAGCCAGAACCTGAGGTTTCTAATTCAAATGTGAACAGGGTTTAAATGAAACAGGGATGGAACCTTGGTTAGCATTGGTTGTCAAGTTTTCCTCCTTAATAGGGAAATATTTGCTTTGAATTTTCCCTTAGATAGCGTATGGAGCTTAGAAAATACTTGCAAAAACACAAAAAAGACGTAATGTAAAGCCGAGAAAAAATTTGAATTTGAGATAACAAGGATTTTATAGATTCTATAATCGGTCCAAGAGGCTGAAAAACTTCTTCTTTTTATCATCTGATAGAAATTTCAGGTTTTCAAGATGAGAACACTTTTCGTAAACTTTGAGGAAATTTTCGAAATTAGCTCTTTATTGTTTATTGACTCTGTTAAAAATATTCGAGACATGTAGATTTTGAACCGATTTTGAGAAATAGGGGCTAAAAAAGCAATAACGCCTTCGGCTATTTCTTCTGTTGTTTTAAGCCAAAGACATGCTCGAGGCGATCCTGATTGGAATTTGTCTCGGAGTGATCAGTGGCTTAATTCCCGGGATTCATAACAACACCTTTTCTGCTCTCATCCTGGCATATTTACCCTTTCTTTTTGAACTCTTCTCGCCCGAAGAGGTTGCTCTGATAATCTTTACGAATGCAATAACCCATACGTTCATCGACATTCTACCGTCTGTTTTCATAGGCGTGCCCGATGAGGATACAGCCCTATCGATCTTACCCTCCCATGAAATGGTGCTGGAAGGTAGAGGTTTTCATGCTGTCTCTATCTCCGCTTTCAGCAGTGTGTTCTCATTTTTGATGTCTCTGCCATTATTCGCTCTTTTTATCTTTCTTCTGCCCTCTCGCTGGATTTTTCTTTATAAAATTACTCCCCTATTTCTCGTTCTCGTAATCTCTTTCCTTGTATTTTCCGAGAAGGAAGATATTTACGCTGGTTCATTGAATATCTGGCTGAAAAGAGGATACAGCCTTTTCATTCTTGTTCTCTCCGGGATAATCGGATATTTTGCTTTTAAATACTCATTTTACGTTGAGATAAGAGCCGGTTCGAGCGTTTTTATCCCTATGATGCTTGGATTTTTCGCCGTTCCGGTTGTTTATGCGGGAATGCAAAACAGATCGGAAATTCCAGAGCAGAGGGTTTCGCTAACCATTCCGAGAGTGGGGCACATCCTCCCAGGATCCCTTTCTGGAGCTTTAGTTTCGCTTTTCCCCGGTGTTAGTTCTGGGATAGCTGCTGCGATATCGACTGCAAAGCTTGAAAGCAGAGAAGCCTATATTTCAGCAATTTCAGCTGCAAATACATCCAATGCGATGCTCTGCTTTTCCGTTCTCTTCTCAACGGGATTCACAAGGAGTGGAGCGGCAAATGCTTTTAAATTCGTGATCGGAGGCCATTTAAACAACAACGAAATGATGAATTTGATTTTTATAGGTTTATTCGTTGCAGTTCTGTCTTTTTGCATCACCTTGCTTTTGGGAGCGATATTTTCAAGATTTGTTGTAAAAACGGAGAGGGTCTCTAGGCTTTCTCTAGCTATCCTGGTCTTTGTGTTTTTGTATAGTCTTTACATGACAGGTGTTTTTGGAGTTTTAATCCTCCTAGCCTCCTCTTTTGCGGGATTGCTGACTATGAAGTTGAAAGTGAAAAGGGTGGCATGCATGGGTTGTATAATCCTTCCCGTGTTACTCTACAGGATTGGTGTGTTTAGTTAGAGTTGGTAATCACGTTTTCAGGATCTTCGGGGTCTGTAGGTCTGATTCAGGATCTAATTCAGGTCTGATTCAGAATTTAATCAGAATTTGGGTTCTGGAGTGGGTTCTGTAGTCGGTTCTGGAGTCGATTTTGGTGGAGTGGGTTCTGAAGTAGGATTTAAGATTTGGATTTCCAAGGTGTGAAAAGAAATGAGTTATGAACGGTATAAAATCATGATTGGAAGTGAATTGCGGCTATTGGCTATGAAATTATGATTGCACAGCTGTAGTTTCTTATCCTCTAGTACTCCATCAATTCGAATCAAGAATCGAGAATCAAGAATTAAGAATTAAGACTCAAAATTAAGAATCAGAATTAAGCATCTGAAGCGTCCATAGATCTGTAGTTGCCCTCCTCGATGTATTCCTCGATTTTCTTTATAAACCTGTTTCCCGTTCTGAGTACTGGCAAAACCGTCGTTCCACCTCTGATGTCTTCTATTTCATCCACATACTCCACTTCATCCTCGCTGCTGTGATATAAAGCCCACCGTCTGTACCCTCCAACCTCGCAGAAGGATGAGTCGATTATCATCTCGACGATCGCAAACTTTCCATCCATCACACCATGGATCGTGTCATA
>QMZD01000337.1 GCA_003662985.1 Archaeoglobales archaeon
AGGAGCATCGGGATCTTTGGTAAAGACAGAATCGAAACTGGATTTTGGTGTGCTCTTGTTACCGGCATACATGTAGATTATCTGATCCCCAGCTATTACGTCCATCTTGAGCCATATTTTCGCATGACTGTCAGTTATTTCTTCGATCCAGTATGGAATACCGGTGTATGGCTCAGCATACGGATCAGAAGTTTGAGTTGGATAGAATCTCAAATCAGAACCGTCGGCTATAAGATCTAAAATGGATTTGTCGGTTATGTTCAGTAAAAGCTGATAACCGGCGATTGAGTAGGAAGAGGTTATTTTTATGGGGATTTCAGCAATCCTTACGTTTTTCACAAACCTTATGTCGTCTCCGTTAGACTTGCTGAAGTCAAAATTCGTGTCGTTAAGCTCAATTCTAACGAGTTTTCCTTCTGAGTCAAATCTTATCAGTTTACGATAGCTCCAGCCCTCATCCCACCACTTGTCCCTATGAACCGTTACGTTTACCCTCTTTATATCGAATGAGGGGGGATGGATAGTCAGGGGAAACTTATAAACCGGATACGCTCTGAGCGTTATTGGAGTTTCATACACTGTTCTGGTGTAGTTTGCGAAAAATCTTAAATCCTTACCGTTTGAATTGCTAAAATCAAACTGACCGCCACTCAAAGTGATCTGCACAGGATAATCCGTTTTTAGATCGGGAGAGGTTATGGTTATGTCCCTCTTATATTTCCATCCACCGTTCCAGGGGTAGTTTGGAATGCTTAGATTGGAAACCCAATCATATGGCGTTCCCCAGGGCTCGAGCTTGGAAAAAATTCCAAATGTGAGGTTTGAAAGCTCATAGCTGCATGCATCCACTCCAGCTATCGATTTAGCCTCTCCATTGATATCAGTCTGGTTTATGATAGGATTTACGCCAACCGTAAAGGGATTCGCAGCAAAGCTGACGTTGTAATCTGGCTGAGGAACACCATCTAAATCTCTTAGCGTGGAAATTAGACGATAATGTGTTACACCTGAAACTTCAGCTGAAAGATCCAGAGTCATCGCAACCGGAGGTCCGCTACCGCTCGCTACGGTTATTCTGTAGCTAACGTTACCTAAGCTCGAATTGAACCATACAATCGCTGTGCCAGGATAATCGGATGTAAAGGTGACTTCCGCAATCCCATTTTCATCCGTCGAAAGTTCGGTCTGGTTTACCTTATCAGGAAGCAAATATCCAGTGCCTGTGACATTAACCTTGATTTCTTCCCCAGAGACGGGGTTGTCGTAATAATCCACAACTTTTACGCCAAGATCTATGCTCTGTCCAGTCAGAATATTCGTGTCCACTCCGAGCTTTATTATCCTGTAGGCCTGAAGTTTTTTCGCCCCGATAATATCTTTTGAGACTATGAAGTATGGTAGGCTTATCGTCATCGGAGAGTTTATACTCACATTGACCCAGTTTCCGTTAATCGTCACGTTGTAGCCCAGGGAATTGAAAACTCTGTACCATTCAGTAGGGAACTGGGTGGTGAAGTTCAGAGTGCAATTCAGGACCCTTATACTCGACCCGGTGGCTATTGGCTGGAGATTCAAGTTGAAAGTCTCTATGCTCGAGAGGGAATTGAAATTCGTCTCAATCACCTCAAAGTTGATCTGATTCCCTGAGGTTAGTTTAACTGGAGAAACAATCCTTCCCTCCTCAAAAACCGAACCGAACTCGTAGGTAAGAGTTAATGGATTTGTGTAGTAGTAGTTCGGCTTTAGCTGGATTGCTGAGGTCTCAAAGGTTTTTGATGAAATTCTACTACTTCCATTCTCGGTTATTTCGGTATAGGTTATTATTACCCGATTCGAGTAGGTTGAAATTGAAGAAGATGAAGGAGGAGGATTTATTAGAAAGAATCTGTTTGGATATTCAACACCCATATCAAGGTACAAGTTGGATGAGGATTTCGTGTTTCTTGCGTTGTCAAGCATTCCAGGGAGCTGCATAAAATCATCCTTTAGCTTCAGGTAGTGGTTCGCCTCCTCGTTGGAGTTCCATATGGGCACGGCAAAATTCTGTAGAACGCCGATCAGGCCCATAAGTATAGCTAGTGAGAGAATCATTCCGATAAGAGGGGAAACGCCAACGCTATCGGCTTTAAAGTTTATGCTTGGCATCAGTCTTTAAAAATAATTGAAAGTTTAAAAATTTTTTCAATATTTCTCATGAACTCTTCTTTTTTTTGAGATTTCGGGGCAGGAAATTTATATCATATTTTTGAATTTTTTGTTTAGATAATTTAACCAGATTTAACTAGATTTAACCAAATTTACCAAATTTACCAAATTTCTCGATATCCTCTCTTATACCCAGGTTTAGGAAGTAGCGGATGAGGACCACGTTTAGAAAGAGGAGTAGGAAGACGAATACCGTATAGATGTAGTTACTTTCTGAGATGAATACGAGATAGTCCCAAAGGAAATGGAGTAGCATAGCTAAAATTAGGAAGGGGATTATCGATTCCACCTTTTTCTCGGATTTAAGGCCGAATCCAACCCCAACAATTGTTGTCCAAGTCCCATGAGCGATCGGAGTTAGCAAAACCCTCATCAGTGTCACCTCAAGGCCAAAGCCAAAACCATAGAGGAGATTTTCCGTGGCGGCAAATCCCAGGCCTGCGGCAGTGCCATAGACGACGCCGTCCATAACACCATCCATCTGCCTACCTTCGTAGGGGATTCTAATTGCCAAGGCTTTTGAGGGCTCCTCTACCAGTGCCGCCATAATGGAAACCGTGAGAAAGGTTCTCGGAATCAACATGGTCGCAAGACCCTCAATGAAAACGGCGATCCCTATTGAGATGATGGCACCATAGAGAAATGTTATGGCAACGTATCTCTTC
>QMZD01000338.1 GCA_003662985.1 Archaeoglobales archaeon
GCCAGCACTGCCAGATAGGTTGTGCACATTCCGTTTGGGGAATCGGTGTCATCCATGCCTATCCAGAACTTCATCTCGATAAAAACTGGGCAAAGGTAAATGAATTTTGCGCGGACTACCCATACTCAAACCATGAGCGGTAAATGAAATTGAAGGGACTTAAACGTGCACATCAAACGTAGCGGTAAAGTATGGAGCCACGCAAAATTTAAATCCCTTAAAAATGATTCCGAAACCATGTTCGATTTCATCCACGGCGGAATTTTTGCAGGAATCCTCATTTTGATTTCAATCCTGATTTCCGGCTTTTTCCTCTGGGTTGGTTTGAGAATAACAGGGAAAAAGGTGGGAATCCTCGAGGCGGCGTTGGTTAATCTCGCAGCCGGAGTTCTTGGAGTCATTGCTGGATCGATCTTCATCTTCATCCCGTTCATAGGAATTCTCTCTCCACTCATCGCCTATCTGGTTTATCTGTACGGGATTAGCCTTCTACTGAAAATATCGATCGTACATGCGTTTCTCGCTTCGATCCTCGCAACCCTTGTTTTCACAGGAATACTATTCGCGATCGGTGTTTTCATAGGTATTTGGATGCTAAAATTCATACCCTTCATGGTCAGGCCGGGGATGATGCACTTTTAAAACATTAAAAGTCGATTACCAAGATCTCCTAGCTTTCTCTACGCTGAATTAGCTTTACTACAACATCATCAACATCTGATGTCACATCTGCCACTTCTCCAAGGTTTCTCAGTGTACCATCGGCTGTCTTTTCAACGATTCCATCTGCAGGAATCTCCACTCTCTCGAGAGAGAGGAGAGCCGCTTCATAGGCTATAGAGGCTGCAGTCACAGACTTTAAGACGCATCCGTATTTCGCACCATCACAGATGATTCCAGCGATGTTCGATGCAACGTACCTTATCGCATTCTCTATCTCCTTTTTTCCTCCACCGAGTATATACGTTAAACCTGCGGCCGCCCCGAACGCGGACTTGTTGCATGTTCCACATAACGCAGAGAGCTCACCGATGTAATCGGAGGATGCCCTAACGATCATATGGGAGATTAGAATTCCTTTGAGGATCTTTTCCTTTTCAATATCAAGATGTTCTCCAGCAACAATTATTGGAACCGTCGCTGTGACGCCGTTGTTTCCAGAGCCAGATGAGGACATAGCGGGATATTCTGAGCCTCCCATTCTTGCTTCAATTCCTGCAGCAACCTGAAGTTTGATTTTTGTGTGCAAATCGTTTGGCATCAATCCCTTATTTATCAGACTTTTATAAGCTCTAACCACGCCCATTCCATAGTTACCCAGCAAACCCTCCTCAACGAGCAGTTTATTGACATCAATAGTCTTCTGTAACTCCGATTTCTCTTTTTCCCCTATTTTTTCCACGAGTCTCAAGATTTCGTCCAGTTTAAAGATCTTTTTAGGTTTCCTGATGGCTTTCTCCTCTTCTTTCTCACCCTCATAGAGGGTTTCTCCGTTGAGCCTTATGAGATCTATCCTGTCATGCTTTGAACGTAGTACCGATTCTGCGGTTTGATCATCATAGATAAGCTTGACGTGGATATACAACTCCCTTTTGTCATAATCAACGTTAATGGAGACCTTATCTACCATAGTTTTCGCTACAGGTATTAAACTCCGGTCCAACTGCTTGAAAATCTCAAGATACCCCGGTTCATTCTCGTTTTTGAAGAATCTGTTCATGTCTAAATAGATGCCCAGAATCGCTGCGAGTTTTATCCCCTTTTCACCGGTGTTGGGGATGGCTACGCCATAAGCGTTCTTGAAAACGTTCCTGTCCATAACAACCTCTACCCTCTCAAGCTTCTCTTTTCTGGGAAGGGGAACGGATTCGTTTACCGATAAGCCCGTTGTCTTCGGAAAGTTTCCATAAATCGAGTTGTAGGCTATCGATGTCGCCAACCCAATTGCCACAACCTCCGTACAACCTGCAGCGGGCTTTACATTGGTCTTAAGAAAATTTACAACATCATATCTCATTTTATCCATCTTACCCCTCCTAAATCAACCGAGAATTATTACAGCTCTCTCTAAACTCTCTGAGAACTTTTATAACGTTTTCTGGTTCCTTAGATTTGATCCCTTCTAACATTTTTCAACTGTTATGAAAAAATTTATATAGTAATTCATACCCATCAATTTTGGAGGCTGATAGCATGGCTTCTGAGATAAGAGAGATAGCTCAAAGGTTTGAGAGGGTTGGCGCTCATTCTCATATAAGGGGTTTAGGGCTCGATGAGAATCTGAAAGCAAAAGATGTCGCCGATGGACTTGTGGGACAGAAGAGAGCTAGGGAAGCTGCTGGCGTCATAGTGAAAATGATCAAGTCCGGCAAGATGGCGGGAAGAGGAATCCTTATGGCAGGTCCTCCAGGAACAGGAAAAACAGCGATAGCAGTTGCGATAAGCAAGGAACTCGGTAGGGACATACCCTTTGTCCAGGCAAGTGCGTCAGAGTTTTACAGTGCTGAGATGAAGAAGACCGAAGCTTTGATCCAGTCAATGAGGAAGGCGATTGGCGTGAGAATAAGAGAAGTGAGGGTTGTTCTTGAAGGGGAAGTCTCGGGCCTCGATTACAACATGGTTCCAAATCCCTACAACCCAACTCAGAAAATCCCCGAGTCAGCAAATCTCACTCTGGCAACAAAAGATGAGAAGAGAACCTTCAGCGTGAGCGGAAGGCTGGCACTACAGTTCATGCAATATGGGGTTCAGGTCGGGGACGTGATAATGATCGATAAGGAATCAGGTAGAATATCCATCCTCGGTAAGAGCGAGAAAGCGAGCAAGAAGTACGATCTCGGAGACACTGAAATCGTTGAGGTGCCTTCA
>QMZD01000339.1 GCA_003662985.1 Archaeoglobales archaeon
GCATCGTTTACGTCGATGACCGGGAATTTCAAAACGCCTTCCTTCTCCATTGCCCTCAGTCTTATTATCCCAGTTGTCGTTTCTTCACTCGCCCCGAGTATTTTGTCAGCGAGTTCATACCTCTCTCCATGAAGAAGAAAGATCAAATCGGCCCCATCATCTATTACAACATCCGGCTTCGTGTCAAGAACTTTGTTAAGGGCAGAATAGTACTCTTCCTCGCTCATCCCTCTCTTTGAAAAGCATTTGACCCCCATATCCCTCAAAGCGTTGGAGACGTCATCCTGGGAGCTGAGGGGGTTGCAGCCCGTTATAGCTACATCTGCCCCCCCTTCGATAAGAGTTTTAACGAGCACAGCCGTCTTTGCCTCGACATGCAGAGCCATTCCAATTTTGAATCCTTCAAGGGGTTTTTCTTTGGAAAACTCCTCTCTGATTTTCCCGAGAACCTTCATATGTTCCTCTGCCCACCGAATCTTTCTGTATCCTGATTCCACATCAGACGTTCTAAACTCAGACATGAATACCACTCAAAAACTAAAATTTGGCAGGATTTAAAAAACCTCTTTTTTCTTTTTTATTTTCTTGAACTTGTTTCAGTTTAATGTTCGAAATCAGATACATTAAACGCCCAAAATCCATTTCCACAGCGGTTTTACAACTATCTCCTTCCCACCCTTTTTTATTAAATCTTCCTGATCCCACGTCAGAATGGTCATGTTTTTGCATCCCAGCTCCTTTCCTGCTTTTAGCAAGGAATTTACTTCTCTTTTCTCGTTTTCTGGCGTGAGTTCATAAGTTACCTGAATTAACTGAGTAAACTGATTTCCCTCTTTCACGATAAAATCCACTTCCTTTTGCAGATAGTCCCTCCAATAGAGGATCTCAATCAGAGGATTTTGGTTTGTTTTTCGGAGAAGTTCGAGGAAAACCGAGTTTTCCATTAACTTCCCAGCATCCTCTGAGAGTCTCAGGATTTTTGTTAATCCTGTATCGCAAAGGTAGATTTTTTTGGGGTAAGTTTCCCTTAAATGAAGTTTTTTAGAGTATCTCTTCAAAAAGAAAAAGAAGACCGTGTCCTCAATTTTTGAAAGGTAATTATATATGGTATTTTTAGAAACTTTAACCCCCATGGCTTTGATGCGATTAAAAAGCGAATTTGCGGAAATTTCCTTTGAAAAATTTTGAATGATGAAGGAATGCAGGAATCTTGCAACCTCCAAATTCTTTATTCCATGTCTTTCAATGAAATCCCTGAAAAGAATCAAGTCTGAATATTCTTTCAGAATCTTAACTTTCTCTTGCGACAAAACAACCTCAGGAAATCCTCCATAGTCCAAATACTCCTTTAATTCGTGCTTTATTTTCGCCATCTCATCTTTGCTGGCGTGTCTCCCAAAACTTAAGCTCTTCGCAACCAGATATTCCCTAAAGCTGAAGGGGAGGAGGAGGTACGAAAGCGTTCTGCCTCTAAGCTGGGTTGCGATTTCTTTACTCAAAAGCTTTGAAGATGAGCCCGTAACGAAAATCCTGTATTTTTTGAGATCGTGAAGCTCCCTCACCACAATCTCCCAGTTCTTCACATTCTGTATTTCATCCAGAAAGAGGTGTTTTGGTTCTTTTCCATAAACCTCAACATACGTCCTGATTATATCTCTTAATTCATTGTACTTTACGCCATAGAGCCTAGAGTCCTCAAAATTCAAATAGAGATAATTTCCTAGCTGTCTAGAAAGCTGGAACAGATAATAGGTTTTGCCAGCCCTTCTCGGGCCGATTATAGAGATTACGAATTCCGAGTTCAGTGGGACTTTCAACTCCCTCTCTACCATTTCCGGTTCAAAGTGCTCGTACTCTTTAAGGTAGTCTATCACATCTTCTTTTATCACATTACCTATTGGAGGGAAACTTTTTAAAAAATTTTTCCCTATTGGAGGGAAAGTTTTATTATTAAACTCTCAAAAAAGTTAAATCATAAAAAATAAAACAAACAACATGGAATTTCTAAAAAAGAATGCCATGAAATTCTTGAAGAAGGCTGAAGAGAGTTTTAAAGCAGGGGAGTTTAATTTCACGATGTTCTTTGTCGAGCAGTTCTTTCAGCTTACCTTAAAGTATCTAATAGGAAAGAGATACGGGGATTTCCCAAAAATTCACAATTTGAAATCCCTTTTCGAGTTAAGTAAGGAAGATAAGTTACTCAATTTCTACAAACAGAATCTTGATACTTTTAGAGAGATTGAGCTATCGTACATAGCCTCCAGATATTTGGATATCGAGTACAGCGATACGATCGCTGAGAAGAGTCTGAAGCTTGCAAAGGAGTTTCTGGAGGTGGCAAGCATTGGGGAGTGGTGAGTTCTATCGAACTTATTATGAAATGCTTGACAAAAATGAGGAGTTTTTCAGCAGAGCCATGGAGATTGCAAAAGAGATTAAGGAAAGAGCAAGGAGAATCTTCGATGACTGCGAGGTTTTCATAGTCGGCAGCTATGCAAGAGGGGAGCACACCTTATCTTCCGATCTCGATATCCTGATCATATCCGATAAAATTCCTGAGAAATTCGATTTCGAATGGTATTCCTCGCTCGTCAAGAGTCTTACGGATGATAACAGGATTAACATACATCCCGTAAATAAGAAGAAGTTCGGAGAGGTGGAGAGGGCATATACTCCAAGGATTTCTGTTTAAATTTAAATATTTGAATAGACTGCAATAAGTGATATTTGAAAAACTTGCAAATGAATCCCAATCCTTTTAAGTGATGAAAACTAATTGGAGTATGAGCCTTAGAAAGTTGAAGAGAATCCTATTATTCTATGCGATGCTCGCTGGAGGAATAGTAACGATGTTTA
>QMZD01000340.1 GCA_003662985.1 Archaeoglobales archaeon
GAAGTTATCTCGAATAATTTTTATGAACTAACTCAGAGAATGAGCTTTGCAGAAAAGTGGGTTAAGAAGTTTTTGGATATTGGTTAAATTGGTTATGTCAGATACTATAATTTATTAAACCCTCCACTCAGTGAGGAGTAAACGCATAGGGGTGTTAAATAAAATGCAGCTTGATTAAACACATCTCTACTCGGTATACTAGTTCTCTTCCCATATTTTCCATTAAATTCAGAAAAATATCTATCTACAATTGCCCAAGTAGCGTTAATTTTACTCTTATTTGTCTCAAGTTCTTTATAGTAAACAGGAGTGAGCTCTTTTTTTAAAATTGCGTATTCACTCTCAACACTGAACACAACAAATACGAGTAGTGTTATCCAAATTACTGTAAAAATTGCGGCCAAAGATCGAAATTCCTTTTCTTTTTTACTTAATTGCTGATTCTTTATTGCTCTTGCCAAGAGTGAGATGGATAAGAATCCTAAAAGGAGGATTAATGAAACTGCAAAAGGATTAGGTATGCTAATGCTGAATAAACTATATACTAATCTTACAAGGTAAATACCTGTGACTACTACATAAATCAGCCACAATTTAAGCAGCTTTGATAGGATTTTCACATCCTTTACTTTCAATTCCTACACCTCCATTCCTTTATAGTCACGACTATATAGTCGTAGAAATATTTAAGGGTTTTGGTAGTCGCTTCAATAAAGGATTTTTAATAAAACTTTAAGTAGAATGAAATATCATATTGGAGCAGTCTATGTAGGAGGTGTTCAATTGCCTAGGTTAAAAAAAGGGATTGACGATATAGATTTAAAACTTTTAACAGCACTATACTACTTAAGAGAAGGAACAGCTTTCGATTTAAGCAACTTAACAGGAATCACAAGAGGGACAGCCTCTAAAAGATTGAGAGACCTTACGGAGGTAGGTATTCTCAGGGAGCCTGAAATAGATATTTCGACTGGTAAGCTAAGGAAGGTTTACAAAACACCAGACAAAAGAATCATAGAAAACCTTCTTTTTGAATGGTGGAAAAGGGATTATGAAGAATTTGGAGATATGATTGGTGAGGAATTAGAAGAACCATCAGAAAAAGTGTTTAAGGAGGAACTAAAGGAAAAGATTGAATGGGGTTTTACGGTTGAAGACCTTAAAAAACTTATTGATGGAGTTACTTTAGATGAACTCTTAAAAGATTCTAGAAATAAAGATGTGGATACTATTGTAATATTCGAACAAGAGCTTGTAGGAAATTTAGAAGTAAAAAACGGCGTTGTAAAACTGACTGAGGAGGGCTTTAAGAATTTTACAACCACAATAAAGAAGGATATAAAGGAAAATATAAAGGATGGTTTCGAAAAATTGAGGGAGATTTCGGTAGATGCAGCGAGAAAATTTTTAGAGGAGTTGAAAACCGAAATAGAAAAATTAGAAGCCGAGTTAACGTGGTGAGTATTTGAAATTCCTTTTTTATCGAATGTTAGATAAAGTTGGATTAAAATTTCAAGGATTAAAGTTTCAAGTAAACAAAATAAGTGTAAAAATAGGGAGAGAGGTTGACTTCCTTAGTGGTCTCTAATATTTTCAGAATTCTAAAAGATCTTGTATTCTATCTACTAGCTTGAAAACTCTACCGTCATCTCTGTAGGAGAGCCTTCCAGTTAGATTCTTGATCCATTTTTTAGGAAATGAATCACTTCCATGTAATGCACCCATTGCCGATCCAACAATCGCTCCGATTGTATCGCTATCCTTTGAGTAGGTTACTGCCTTAACCATTGATTCTTCTGGATCGTGAGAATAGTTGCACAAAACGTAAATCACGAATGATAGCGTTTCGAGTAAATATGCTCCAGATCCAACTTTATTTGAAAACTTCAAGATATCTTCTTTATTTTCAACTGCTCTCCTTACGTAGGTGTTGATGAATTCATATCCCGGACCAGAGTACTTCAATCCTTTCCTTCTGGAAGTGTAGCGGGTCCCCCCTCTATAGAGGATGCCACCCTAACGTATTCATCTATCCACCAGTTTGGAGGAGGAACTCCTTCCATCTGCAAAAGCTTCCAAAGGATGTTAACGAAAGCAATTGGAAGATGAAATTGCAAAAGGATCATTATGGGTTAAAAGAGTTGAAAGCAATGTATCCGCCCATAACTCATTGCTTGGCTTTTTTATGTGAGGGATTAGTACGGGTGATATTCTCATCAAAGCACCATTGCCAGCTGAATGGACGCCTGACAAATACCATGGTTTTCTTTTATCTTTATAGTTTCTAATAAAACCTTTAATTGTGGAACCTATCCCAAATATTCTTTCTCTCACAAACCTATCTGCTAATTCCTTAAGATTCAGGTATCCATTATTTTCTAGCAACACCTCTACCGTCAAAAAGTCATTTGGGTATCATCAGTTGGTACACCAACTGGCTTACCGTTTGATCTTCGTGTGGGAATGTAATCCCTAATCTCTCCATACTTTTTCAATTTATATTCTGGAGGCTTTCCCTCCACTGGATAACCAAGGGAATCGCCTATTGCCACTCCTAATAACATCCCTTTGATCTTGTCAAAAGAGACCTCAGCCATTTCTGGATTTGAATAGAGAAAATCAGACTCTTTAGCCCTAATAACATTTTCAGAAAACAAGAATCTCATTTTCTCTGAGTTCGTCAAATTACCTTTCACATTTATACCTCCATCCACATTAATGCTTCCTTTCGAATTTTTTAAATCAATATTTTTTAAAAATTCTTATTAGATCTCCTGTATCGTTAAACCACCTGGTAGCAAGAGAATACATAATGGACTGGTAGGGATTTGAACCCTCCCAAATA
>QMZD01000341.1 GCA_003662985.1 Archaeoglobales archaeon
ACCTCAACACGCTCGTGAGGATGGGTTACGTAAGCAAGAGGAGGAATGGCAGGGTTGTTTACTACAAGGTGAAGTAGGCTTGAGAGCTACAAGGTGAAGGAGGCTTGAGAGGGAAATTAGACCTGAGAAATTAAGCAGAAGTTAGGGAAGATTGATGATTGATGGGGTTAAAAGAAGTTGGGTGGAAAGTTAAAGAAGGTTGAAAGAAAACCCCAAGCCTCGAATATAGGGCAAAAAAGCAATTGAGAAGTTTACAAACAAAAGTCCGGATCGAGATGAGAGTGGGAAGGTTGAGCTACGAGGAGATAAAAACGATCGTAGTAGCATTCTCCTTTACGGCTTTTCTCCTTACTTTTCCGAATTTTGGCCCTGTGGCAATTGAGATAGTGAAAGAAAAAGGGCTGAACGGATTGGAATTTTTCACCCAGTATCTGCTGTCGCACATGTTCGGAATTGGCGTAGCAAGCTTAACTCTTGACAGGGTTAGGAGGAGGATAGCCCTCTCTAAGATTATAGCGATCATGCTAATAGTTTTTTCAGTTGCATCCTACTTCTATCCCTTCTCGATATGTCTCGTGGGATTCTTCCTCGGCTTCACGGTCGTAATCATGGGAAGTTTGCTTTCGAGATGTGTTAGACCATGGATGAGGGGAAAGATTCTTGCAGCTGGAGCTGCGATGGCGAATGTCTATCTGATAGCCGTTGGCCACTCTACCTGGACATCCTTCAAGCTGCTCTTCCTTGGAATTTTCCCGTTACTCTTCTTCTTCCTCCTCTCCGAAATCGAGTTCGATTTTGTGGAGGAAAGGAGAATCAATATCGAATTCGTTAAATTCGCCTTGCCGGTGATGGTGTTCTACGTTCTGTCCGGGATAATGTACGGCAAAATGGAACCGGTATTCCTGGAGGAGGGGATAAAAACTCACGTCCTCTTTTATGCGGTTGCCATACTGGTGGCGGGGCATATATACGACGCCTTCGGAAGAAGACCCGTCTCAATTTTCGGGATTTTCTTGATAGCTATCGCTTTTGCCTCCTTCCCGATAAGCCATTTAGCCTCTGCCTACCTGATCCAGTCGTCCTATGCATTTATCGACATATTCGCGATGCTCGTGTGGGCGGATCTGAGCTATTACGGAAGTGAAGCAAAGCAGTACGGCTTGGGTGTCTTCTTCATAGTCTTTGCGATCTTCGTTGGATTTGTCGTATCTCAAACGGTCAGCATAGGTTACCTCCTCATCGAGGTCATCTTGATAATGCTTCTTTTCTCTTCGATCCTGATAGTTTCGGCAAAAGAGCCCATGAAGTCTCCTGAGGAGTACATGGAATGGGCGAGAAAGTTCGCCAGATGATGATTCGAAAACTAAGAAACGATGCTTAGGGTGGGATTGTCGATCAGAATCTATGACAACATGTAATAATTTATGCTGGATTTGTGCTGTTGATAATGTTTATAACATGATGAAATAAGAAATTTAATCAAAACACAAAATATAAGTAGGTTTTTGGAATAGAGTATTTGTGAAAGCGATCGGCATCCATTCCTTCAAGGGTGGTGCTGGGAAAACTTTTTTGGCCCTGAATTTAGCATATCTGTTATCCTCTAAGAAGAACGTTTGTCTCGTTGACTTTGATCTGAGGGCTCCCAGCCTTTATGCCTTTTTCGGTGGTTATGAAAGGGTAAAAGACAAACCCAGATACCTGAATCACCTGATAGAGGATGTGGAAAATTTTGAGAGCTATCTCCTGCCGATAAAAGAAAATCTTTCCGTAATACTTGCATCCCCGAATATCGAGGAGATAAAAAGGGATCTGAGAAAGAAGGAGAAGGATGAGATGAAAGTTCTTGAGAGGCTGATGGAGCTCAAGGGTAAGCTGAGGGAAAGGTTCGACTACACGATCTTCGACACGTCGCCGGGGTTGAGTTACAGAAGCATAAACTCCATGCTGATAAGCGACATCCTTCTCTTCGTTGCAAGACCGGAGAGGATAGACATCGAGGGGCTGAAAAGGCTTGAGGAAGTTACTTCAACTCTGGAAACACCCAGATACGTTATCTTGAACCGCGTGAACGGAGACGTTGATGTTGGTATTAATCTTCCTGTAATTGCCAAAATTCCGTGCAGCTGTAGCATTTCAATGGATGAACCATTTTTCGTTAAGAACAACCCGGAAGATCCCGTTACGAAGTCGATTGAAGAATTGGCAAGATTTTTCGAAAGAATTGAATAATCTTCCATTTATTTATTCCTTAACTGAAAATTTTTAGAATTCTGAGAATTATTGTAATAATGTTGGTTTGTTGAACATAGAAACGTTTATATTTTCTTACTTTGAGTTCACAACATTCAATTACTGCCTAACAAGGAGGTGAAACACATGCTCAAAGCATTTTTGAGAAAGGGGACTTCATTTCTACTGCTTCTTCTTCTAATCTCGGCGTCATTCTATCCTGCGATGGGCATGAGCACAGAAGACGCGAATACAGTGAAAAAAATGAAAAATCTTGATCTTACTAAATCAGCTGATGTCGATAAAGCATTATTGGATATTAAAGGCGCTATTGAGTCTTATAAAAATGCTAAAGGCAGAAAAGCAGCCGAAATACTATCCAAAGAATTGAAACCGAAATTAAAAAAGCTTAAAAACGAGCTTAAAGGTCTGAATGAAGAATTAGGTAATATTTTGGATGAAATAGATGAGTTGGTAGATGAACTTTGTAATATGGATCTCAGGATTCAAGAACTCAATTCTGCTAAAAAAGCGCTACAACAATCAAGGAATACCTTCCAAGCTGAATACAACAAATTTAAGTCTAAAGCTGGTAAGATTAGGATACAGG
>QMZD01000342.1 GCA_003662985.1 Archaeoglobales archaeon
TAATGATGATCTAATCATTCTCTCGAAAGTTGAAAGTCAAGTGTTTAGAATTAAAAGAATTTAAAAGGATTAAAATAGAGGATGTTAATATAAAAAGTCACATCATCTTTTCCTATTTACGTAGACTAGGGCAATTACTCCAGCTACTGCTCCAATCAATGCCAATGGGGAGAACTCTGGGATTGGTTGAACAGGATCGGGAGCCCTATCTGCTTTAGTTACCAGTACAGTTAGGCTTTGTGAATCGTAGGAAAGTGTTATTTCTATTTGATTGTTATTTTCGTCGTAACTTACTTCACAATTCATTTGCGGAAAATTACTCGCTATCCATCCTTTAATAAAACTTTTAACCTCAGATACAGTTGCTAACTGGGGATCATACGCAGTAAACTGGATAACATTGCCTTCGAGCTTAGTTTCATCTACACCTCCGATTTTATAGTAAAAGTTATCATTGCCGTCTATCCAGAGGTTGTGATGAACATGTTTACAGCTAGGTAGCAAACTAACACGTTTACAGCTAGATAGCAGACTCACCTTGTATACATCTACTAGGTAATCCTGAAACCTCCATTTACCGGCACTATCATCCCAATCAAAAACTAAACCTGCACCTATCCACTTATTCTTATTACAAAGAGTTTGCCCCTTCCACCACACTATTACTACCATCTTGTCTGCCCCGTACACGCCCAAGCCAGGGATATTTCTCCCCCCCGGCTTTGTATCAAAGAAAGTTAATGCTACGGTTGGATCTGCAGCTCCTTGTCCATCATACAAATCTACTTTAAATTTCAGTTTACTAACCTCATCAGCTCCAATTAGCTGTGCTATGTCGGCTTGAGTTAAACCACTTTCATCTGAGTCGCCACAACTCCAAGTAGCAGCCGCTGGATGTGCAAACATCATCATGAATATCAAAAACAACACCAGTTTTCTCATGGAGAGTAGTTTGATACTAGACTCAATATAAATTTTACTATTACATATAAATAATAATACTCATTGTCATAGTAATGAGTTAGCAAACTCAGTAGAAATCTAATTTTAGAAATCTAATTTTTTATGATCTAAATGATTCTGAAACTATTTTTCTCTATAGCTACGTCGTGTCAAACTAATATCCCCCGTAGTTATAGAATGCTTAGAGCTCTCCAACCAGCTCTGAACTGAGTTAAAAGCTCCAGAGTCCCTTCGTTCTTTCTTTGAACCTTGAGAAATTCTTCTACGACATTCCTTGCCAAGATTTTATCTTATTCCAATCCTACTTTGCAAGACTCACCTGTACCAGGCCCTATCAACAACAATTTCTGGTTTATTCTACAGTAATTAGGAATCTCTCTTAAAAAACATAAGATGAAAACTAGGTCTACCTTCTGATGTCCATTTCGCTAAACATTCCTTACTATCAACGTCTAGCAGCCCATACAAAGATTTGCTTCTTCTTAGCTCGATCTCTGTTTTATCTATCGGTATCGATCCTCTTTTCCTCTTTCGTGGCTGACCGATCACCTTGAATCTGTGGCAGTAGATTCTGACAGGTCCATGGCTTACTTTCTCGAAGAGGGATTGACTAGCTTTCCTCGAAAGAGTACAAAGAAATACAACACTGTTGCTAACATTTTTAGTTCTACATCTTTTTCGAGGAAAGACTTTTGTATCTCTGATGTCCTCTACTAGTTGGTGTTGGTTGCATAATTTGTATTTTCTTTATTTGTTTTTTGTTATTTTGATAGTATCTATTTAGGTGGTTAGAGAGTTCTTACGGTGTGTTCAATAACTACTAGAAGTATTAACCTGCAATCCAAGAGAATCTAAATGCTGTCTAAGTGATTTTTCTAAAAATCATTTCTTCCAAACCTTAAATCTTCTCAGAAATTCAGAAATCTCGATTTTTTTCCTTACCATAATCACAGTTTTCGTTGTTTTCTTTGCAATGATTTCTGGAAAGGCGCCCCTGATGAGATTCTTCAGGAAAGGTTGGTTTGAGGCTCCGATTATTATAGCATCGAAATTGTCGCCCTCTCGAACCAAAGCTTCGATCTTGTTTCTGGAGACTTTAATGAGTTTTTCAAATTTCACCTCCATTCCCTCTGGCATTTCAATATCAGCAGTATCCTGGATGTATTTCTCTGCCCTTTCTCTCTCCTGCTCACTTGCAGCAAAATAGGCAAGAGTAGCCCCAGAACCTAAAACTTTATTCAAATCAAGGGCCAATTCCGCAGCAAGTCTCGCGTGAGGGCCTCCAGCAGTTGGGATAAGAATTCTTCTCAACTTTCCAACCTCTAGTGAGGGTTCGAATCGTATAACTGCAACATCACATGGAGCTTTAAAGAGGACTGGATCTATAGTACTTCCAAGGATGTAATCCCTTCTGAAGGTTCTACCCCTCCAGCCAAGAATTAGGAGATCTGCTTTCTCTTCTTCGATAGCGTTCAGAATTGCTTCGGGAATATCATGGGCTATTTTCAACATTCCGCCTACGGGTATATCAGAGACCTCCGGAAGGTTGATGAGTTCCTCTATGAATTCTTTCTGCTCTTTAACGTACTTCCTACCGGCTGTGAGAGGGGTTTGATCTGGTAATCTGATTACAGAAAGTAAAATCACCTCTCCATTCCTAGCCTTTGCCAGCAATCTCGCAAAGGTTACGAGCTTTTTAGCTACAGCAGGATTTTTAATCGCAACCAGAATCTTGTAAGGCCTTTCTTCAATTATCTTCTCCTCAAAAACAGTTTTATACTCCTCTTCCTGCTTCGTCTTTTCTTTTTCTTTAGAGTATCCCAGATAAACCACCAGCCCTAAAAGAATCCACCCTATCGAACTCGCCAAGGCTAAA
>QMZD01000343.1 GCA_003662985.1 Archaeoglobales archaeon
AGCGCCAAGAGAGAGATTGTCGATTCCCCACTTGTTGCATTCATCGTTCCCCTTTATCACGAAATCCCAGTCGTAACAGCCAACGAGGGTTCCGAAAGTACCCATCATCGTGTACTCTGGGCCCTCGGTTATAACTCCCGCATATTCTCCTTTTTCAATTTTCACCCTGTGTCTACAATGCACGCTGCAACCCATGCATGCTGTATGTTTCACGATGTAGTTCTGAAGATATTCAGCTTCAAGCGGCTCACCTTCCTTGCCGGGTGTGTTATACTGCCAGTTCATTGTTCCAATAAATCCGGTTGTGTAGGAGACATCGTAAAGCAAGGGTGTTCCAAGCCTGCTAAGTGTTTTAGCCCACTTTGTGCTCAAAACCTGCTGATTCATCTGCAATGCGTACTCTATGAATTTATCAACATCATAGATCTGCATATCCATTGTTCCCCTTGCAGCGATCGCTTTGAGATTTTTAGACCCCATCACAGCTCCCGTTCCGCCTCTACCACCGGCATTTTTGATGTTGTTCATAACGTTGGCAAAGTAAACCCTGTTCTCCCCAGCTTTCCCTATCACCAGTGATTCAACCCTCTCATCGCCAAGCTCTTCCTTCAACGCCTTCTGGGTTTCAAAAGTATTCAGTCCCCAGAGATGTTTGGCTTTCCTTATCTCGACGCTCCCGTTGTTTACGAAGAGGTAGACTGGCTCTTCCGCTTTCCCCTTTACAACCAAATGATCGAAACCAGCATATCTGAGTTCTGGGCCAAAAGCACCGCCCATGTTCGCATCCCCAACACCTCTGGTTAAGGGACCTTTAGTAGAGATCTGCGTTCTACCGGTTCCGAGTGTGGGCAATCCCGTCAGGAATCCCGCTCCAATAACAAGAAGATTCTCCGGATCGAACGGTTCAACATCAGGAGTGACGTTATTGTAGATGTAATACCAATTTAAACCTCTACCGCCGAGATGCTTCCTCCTCAACTCTTTGGGAATATCTTGAACGATAACCTTCTCCTTACTAAGATCTACAAACGCAACCTTCCTATTTAACATGATTTACACCCCTACACCTAGCCGTTCCTTAGGCCGGTCCCTGAACCTTCGGTTGATCGGGTGTAACCCAGGATATCCTCCATTTGCTTCCACAATGATTGCATTCAGCCACTTCAGCTCCCTTCTCAACCTCAAACCTTTTCCTGCAGTTCAGACACCGAGTCTCATACTTCTCCACCATTGATTTAACTAAGTAAATTTCATTTATAAATCTTTCCTTAACTTGTAATTTAAAAGTGGCAATTTTAAAGTACTTTGTAATTCTATAATTCAACAAAACCAGGACAAGATTATTTGTTAAAATAAGGATTCCAGAAGTTTCTAAACGATAAGGGCCTCTTTACGAAGTTCTCCTTATTTTTTACAGGTATCTTCTTCCTGATTAAAAATTGGAAGATTCCAGCAAGGCTGACATCACTCCACGAGCCGGCTGACTGGAAGCCAACCAGATGCTCTCCATCGAAAAATGCTTTTCTATAGAGGCCATTCCTGTGATAAACAATTCCTTCAAATGATTCCCCTGCAAGACCGAGCGAGATAACCGGCACACTCGATTTCTTTACCACATTGACCCTGATAGAGCCTTCATGACGCGCATCACGGCCAGCCATATTCATTCCCGCTACCCTTCCTTGGGTTACAGCATTGATCCATGTCGGAGTTACGCAAACCTCGCCGAAAGCGTTCTCAGCTTCCGCCACATCTCCGGCTGCATAAACGTTCTCCAATGAGGTTTCCATTTTTTTGTTCACAAGTATTCCCCGATTTACCTCGACCCTTTTAGCAAAAGCTTCGATGTTTGGCTTTACACCCGTAGAGAGGATTACAAGATCGGCCGGATATGTTTCTCCGGCTACAACCCCTTCAACTTTGGAGTTGCCAACGAACTCCTCAACACTTGCTCCAGTCTTGAATTCGATTCCATGTCTCGAAAACTCCCTTTCAACAATCTCGCTGATTTTAGCCTCAACCAATCCCGGCAAAATGCGATCCAGAAGCTCGAATACGATTACGTCAAGACCGAGAGCCCTTAGAGAGTAGGCAACTTCAAGACCGATCGGCCCCGCTCCAATCACAGCAGCTTTCTTTGATTTTTTAGCAGCAGCTAAAACCTTTTTCGCATCGTTTAAACTTTGAAAGGTGAATACGTTCTCTTTCTCAACCCCAGAAATTGGAGGGATTAGGGGTTTTGAGCCGGTTGCAATTAGGAACTTGTCAAACTCAATTTCCCTACCATCCGTGAGGAAAACTTCGCTTCCATCAAAATCCTCCATCTCCGCTTGAACGAGCTCGATTTTCATCTGTCTGTAAAACTCTGGATTCCTAATGTAGAGATTGCTCTCGCCAATCTCACCTTCAAGATAATCTGCAAGGAAAACAGGAGAGTAAGGTACTTTCTCCCTCGAAATTACCATTATCTTTCCTTCTCTGTCAATTTCCCTTACCGTTATTGCCGCAGTTATGCCCGCTGCCCCGGCTCCAGCAATGACGTACTCCATGGATACCTCCAAATCCTTAATGTTTTAAAATTTTCTATCCCACTCAGAATGAATCTAATCTGACTCAAATCTGACTCAAAACCCTTTTTTCAAATTTGTCGTCCTTTTGCGATAGCCAAAATCCCACCCAAGACCGTCCTGTAGGGGTAGGAAAATATGAGGCTCTCCTTGTAGTCGTTTTTGTAATACTCCACCAAGGCTCGATAGTCTTCATCTCTTTCTATCAGCCTCCTACTGAACTCTTCAATTAAATCCTGATTTTCTCGATCTAACTTAAC
>QMZD01000344.1 GCA_003662985.1 Archaeoglobales archaeon
CTACCCAAAAATCGACTTCAGATAATCCAATTCTCTCTCCAAAATCTTCACCTTCTTTTCATAATCGAGTTCACCAGAAAAGCCAAGCTCGCCAAGGTCATCGAGCTCAACCGTTATCTTTTTGTCGTAGCCCATTTCAGCCAAACCCTTCAAAATCACCTCAATATCTTTAAATCCGATTGCAGAAACATGCCTACCCCTTGAATCGTAACCACTTACATGAACGTTCTCTATTTTGTCTATCAACCTCAAGAACTTTTTCGCATCTTCAAAACTATTTTTCACCGCATGATTGATGTCAAAGGTGACATTTAGATTGAACTTCCCAATTGCCTCTTCTATCTCGTCGGTAGTTTTGCAGAGACAATTTATTCCTGGTTCTGAGTTTTCAAGACAGATCTTTACTCTTTTTATTCTAGCATACTTCAAAGAGATCCTCAAGTACCTATTGAGAGAGGCATAATCCGCCCAAACCGGCTCTCTCGCGGCACTTCTTTTTCCGGCATGAATCGTTACGATCGATGAACCAAGCTTTCTTGCGAGGGAGATTGAATACAGCGTCTCCTTCAGGGTGAGTTCACAAACATTGTGGTTCACGGATACGGGATTCAAATCCAAGACGGGACAATGAAGGGCGAGAATCCTATCTTTGTAGGGTTCAATCCTTTCAACTTTCCGGTTGATCCAGAAAGATGGTGTTTCGACCCAGAATTCAATCCCATCGTATCCAGCTTTTTCGCACGCTTTTATGATGCTTTCCAAGTCATACTCATAAAGGAACATGCTCGAGAATAAAAATTCCATAAAGTTTCGTTTTCGACGGGTAATTGATTTTTTCGGTTTTTCGGGTTGCTTTACTATACGAGATACAAACAAAATGAGTGTTAAAATCCACATAGCATTATTTTTAATCAAATTTATCTAATTAAAACTAAAATAGTGAGGAGAGCTCTTGAAGATTCCTTGAAAATATCCAACTCAACTCCTCACTTCAATCTCCTGATCTTTTGGCAACATCATGGCAAATACCAATGCTACGACAAAGATCGCTGTCAGAAACGCAAGGTAAATTCTCGCATTGAAGATAAAACTTGTTGCGACAAGCATTAAAGCAACGGAAATTGCTCTGCTGATTAGCCCAACGAAACCTGTAGCACTGCCATGAACATCTCTTTCATGAAACTTCCCTATCCAGTCCATTATTATAGGATACGAAGGAAGCATGAGGAATCCGCTAATCGCAAGAAAGGAGAAGAGCAGAAGCTCATTAACGGCTAATGCAAGGATTGTGAATAGAATCGTAACAATCGGTATTACTGTTCGCAGGTAGATGGTTCTCAAATTCTTCATCGATATTCTGTCTGGAATGAAAACTACCCCTATCAACCCTGCAATTATTGCCAAAGCTACAGCATCCCCAGCAACGTTTTCTAACCCTACTGACTTTAAAGCTGGCTGAAGCCAGGTTGCGAGGTTATCGAAGGCTGCAACTCCAAGTCCGAGTATGATCCCGATAATCCACAAGTCTCTCCTTCCAATAACACCTCTCAAATTCAAAATCTTTCTTTCTGTTACCCTTTCCTCTGTTGCTGGAATTCCAACCAAGAAAAACAGTAAACCAAGGACTGAGATTATGGCCCATGGAATGACAACAAAAAGTATCCCACCAATATTATACAACTTAAACCCAGAAAAGAGCGCAAAGACCGTTCCAAGATACATCGAAAGGCTTAGCAATGAAACGAGTAAAGCTCTCCTCTCTTCCCAAACTCTCGAAGCGAATGGGACGAAAGCGTTCAGAAGGAAAGGTTGCCCTAAGGCTCCAAAGAGCTGACACGCAAAAAGCCACCAGTATGAGAATAGATTTACAAGCCTACCCACTCCTGCGATAAAAGTAAACAATACTCCCAAACCAAGCCAGAGTTTGAAGTTTTTATCCAGAAGGATCCCTGATGGCATCGTCAGAATGAGGAAGAAAATGGGATAGGTTACCGCAAGAAATCCGATAAGCTCAACCGAAACTCTCAGTTCTTCAGCCGTATAGGTTACAATGGGGGAGAAGGTAACCCAAATTGCCTGAGAAGCAAAAACGATTAAAATGAAGCCTACTGTAAGTGCAAACTTCCTCATGCATTCACCTCATTTTCATCGTTTATGCACTTTAAGTATACCATCCGATAACTTAAGTATACCATCCGATAACGATCTCTTCCACAATCTCCGTAGCAACCTCTTCGGGCAAGTTCTCGAGCAGGATTGGGACAATACTCGAATCGATTTTCCCTTCCTCAAGATCTTTCAGTATTTCAGCAAATTCCCCTTTCTGAACCATTTCATTCAGGCTTTCAAGATTTATCGATGCTTTTTCCTTTACAGCCATTGAAGCGTCCTTTATGAATTCCTCAGCAACGTCGTCATGTATCGGAGAGAGCGTAAGATGGATATTTGGTGGGATGTGAAATTCTTTAAGCCCTTTCTGCAAATGGAAATGCCATCCTTTCTCCCTCATTGCAGAAACAAAGCCAAGAAGGTCTGCATCCTCGTTGGTGAGGGATAGAACACTTGACTCTATTGGTGCTACCGATTCAAAATTCAGCTCTCTCAATCCATCGTAAATCTTCTTCCTTGCGGAAAGAACCTTTCTAGCCAGTTTTAGATACCCCTCTTCTCCGAGATATTTAATCACCGCATAAGCTGATGCAAGAGGACCAACGGATCTCGAGGAAAGAACGGCGGCATTGACAAAAATGTAGCCCGGGGAGGAAACATCCACATACATCGAGTGCTTTTTGAGCTCTGAATTTCTGAAAAGCACGACTGATGCA
>QMZD01000345.1 GCA_003662985.1 Archaeoglobales archaeon
GAATTCAGGTTTTATACAGCGATTTTACTCGTTGCGATCCTCTTCATAACCCTGCTCACCTACGATGGCAACATCTTTCAGACATTCAGGCATGCCTCCTTTAACACGATCTCCGTGATGACCACCACTGGCTACACGAACTTCGATTTCGATCGTTGGGGAGATGGAGCTAGGCTAATTTTGCTCGCTTTAATGTTTGTAGGGGGCTGTTCTGGCTCAACTGGGGGTGGGATGAAAGTCATCAGAATTCTTATCCTTGCAAAGTACTCAGTCCATCAGATACTCAAGGAAGCGGAACCCAGAACTGCAAGGGTCGTTAAGCTGGGGAAGGAAGCTTTGAAAAAGGATATAATCGATGATATAGCCGCCTTTTTCGTTTTGTATGTTCTCATTTTTATTATTTCAACGATAATACTCTCTCTTTTCGGCTTGGATATTGTGTCGGCGATTTCTGCTGTAGCTGCGACAATGGGTAATGTGGGGCCTGGGTTAGGAGTGGTTGGAGCATCGGAAAGCTATTCCGCCTTACATCCTTTGGTTAAAATCATTCTGTTCTTTAACATGTGGGCGGGAAGGTTAGAAATTTTCACTGTTTTCTCCCTATTTATACCTTCATTCTGGAGGGAGAGGTGGTGAGACAAAATTTCATGGATGTAGGATAGACTTAGAGCGGTAACATTTTTGTGTTGTTCGTGTCGTAGCTAGGTGTCGTTGCTAGCGGGTAAGAGATAACTTTTATAAAATACAATAAAAATACGAAAGATGTATCATCTATATCATCTAGCTTATCACGACCTTTTCTACTCCATCAACCTCCAAAAACTCGTCCACAAGTCTACCAGGTATCTTTGTTTCCGTAACAATCGTGAGCTTCGATTCAACGCTTATCTCAGGATCTTCGGCAAGTATGTATCTGATGGATATCCCCTCCCTTGCCAGAACAGAGGTTATCCCTGAAACTATGCCGATTTTCTCGCTTTGGGCGTATATCTCAAGCACACCATATTTGTAATACCTTGCAACATCCGCTATGTTTGCTACCGGCTTTAGGGAGGAGAAAACCTTTCTGAGCTCCTCGTCCTTCTCTATGTTCTGAATGGCGGAAACGACAACCTTCCTGTCAACCCCTATCGCATCGGCTATCTTTGTAGGAATAAGCTCTATATCTCCACAAAAAGCTTTACCATTCTTTACAGAAATCCCAAGCCTGAGAAACTCCCTCACAACAGAAATTTGTGATGGATATCTGTCAAATTTCTCCACTATCTTTTCCCACATCAATTTTCCATAAATTGGAGAAGATATAATTTTTTTGTTAATTTAAAGTGAATTCGACTATTGGGCTTTATTAATCTTCCATTGAGCTTACACCCTGTAAAATCTATGGCCTGAGGCCTTTTTTAGCCTGTTCATCACTGCTATTCCCAATCCTTTCTCTTCTACTCCCTCAGCAATGATTATATCAACACCTCTTTTATCTAGATCTCTTAAAGAGGAAAAAAGGTTCTTTGCAACCTCTTCAAGCGAATCTCCCAGTTCTACAACTTCAGCATCAATTCCCGAATATGCACTAGCTTTGGTCGCAACTATTCCGAGCTTCATTCCCTTGCCTCTCATCTCCTCCGCCATCTCCTTTGTTTTCCTAATCACATCCTCTCTTTTACCGTAGAGCACAATCAGTTCTGCTTCGGGGGCATAGTGTCTGTACTTCATTCCAGGGGATTTCGGCACCCCTACCTTTCGGTCAAAGGTCTTTACATCAACAACCTTCCGAATTTCCTCAATTGGAAGCCCTCCCGGTCTCAAGATCTCGACAGGATAGACGGTGGTGTCAACAACGGTTGATTCGACCCCTATGTTCGTCTCTCCCCCATCAAGTATCAGGTCAACCTTTCCGTAGAGGTCATCGATTACATGTTCCGTTTTGGTGGGGCTAGGTTTTCCGGCAAGATTTGCTGAAGGAGCTGCTATCGGGACGCCGCTTACCTTTATCAGCTTTAAGGCAATCGGATGGGAAGGCATCCTTATTGCGACTGTTTCAAGTCCTGCGGTAACTTCCGGAGGAATGACCTCCTTTTTATCTACGACAAGGGTAATTGGTCCAGGAAAGAACTTTTTTGCCAATCTCTCAGCGATCTCATTCATCTTCGCAATTTCTCTGATCATTTTCATGTCGGAGATGTGGACTATCAGGGGATTATCCATTGGCCTCCCCTTTGCTTCGAATATTTTTATGACAGCTTTTCTGTTGAGAGCATTGGCTCCTAAACCGTAGACGGTCTCGGTCGGGAATGCAACCAGCCCACCCTTTCGGATAATCTCTGCTGCCCTCTTAAGCTTTTTTTCCTCCGGATTTGTTGGATCTACTTCGATTATAATCGTCTCCTGTATTCGCATACTCTTTGCCTCGAACAATCTTTAGACCAGTTTGTATTTAAAGGTTGGAGTAGCTTAGGTGGAAATAAGTTGGAAGTTCAGCTCAAATTAGCTTTTTTAGCTCCCTAATTATCTTTTACCAGGATTTTATTCTCATGAAATTCCGGAATAATTATATATTAAGGAATACTACCTTTAAATTGATGTACGCGTACCCCGTAGAGGTTTTAGCCGAAACATACGTCAGTAAATTGGGAGGTTTCACAGAAGAGATCGATAGACGGGAGCTTGGCATAAATGAGCAGGCATTATACTCTAACACTTCAATAATCGTCGGCGAAACTGAAGCAAGGATAAAAATTCTGGATGAAAGAAATCCGCCCTTCTTCCTGAGGAAGAGTTTCAGGGTTGTAGGTTTGCCTCACTCGCTAAGTCCGAACGGAGA
>QMZD01000346.1 GCA_003662985.1 Archaeoglobales archaeon
GTTATGGATGGATACGAAGTAATGCCGATGATTGAGGCTGCCAAAGTGGGAGACATCTTCATAACAGCTACCGGAGATAAAAACGTAATAACTGCAGAACATTTAAAGCTGATGAAGGATGGCGCAATTCTCGCCAACTCTGGCCATTTCAACGTGGAGATAAACATCCCTGAGCTTGAGAGACTCAGTAAATCAAGCAGAAAAGCGAGAGAAGGCGTGACAGAATACGATCTCGGAGACAAGAAACTTTATCTTCTCGCTGAAGGAAGGTTGGTTAACTTGGTAGCGGGAGACGGACATCCGGTTGAAGTTATGGACATGAGCTTTTCCGATCAGGCTTTATCTGCTCGCTACATAATCGAGAACCATGAAAAGCTCGAAAATAAAGTTTACAGATTGCCTGAGGAGCTTGACAGGAAGGTTGCGAGGCTGAAGCTTGAAGTTTTGGGTGTAAAAATCGATTCGCTTACCGAAGAGCAGAAGAGGTATCTTTCCGATTGGAGGGAGGGAACCTGATTTTAGAAATTTTTAGCAGTTAAGACTTAGACCTTCGTCTTTGGTGGAGGGTGTTTTCTAGCATTATTTCATCAATGACTTTGGCGGTGGATTCATATCCTCTTGAAGCGGAAGTTTAAAAAATTCAAAATTTCTCATTGAGATTCATACAAAAGACAAGTTTGATGCATACCCATTAAGCGTTATAAAGCCTAGGAGATGGAAAATATGGATAATAAACAGCAATATAATTCTGGAGTTGAAGAAATTTTCTCTAATTTTTCCAAGGATCCTTGTCTTGGCGAGACTTGCAAGGTTACATGTCCCATAGGTTTCACTTGCATACGTGCAGCACCTCCACGTTCAGGAGAACTTAGATTGGACTTTTATCGTTGCAACTTAAAGTGTCCTTTTTGCTGGACTATTAATAAACCACGCTTATGGGGTTCTGATGAGATTTATGAACGTATTAAATGTAGATTTGATAAATACTACAATTCGAAATTGATGGTTACCATATCTTATTTACGAATAACCGGAGGAGAACCTATTTTAAATCGAAAAAGGATAAATCATTTGCTAGATTTGTTTGGTTTAATAGATAATGCCATTGAACAAGATAGGATTTATAAAATATGGAAGACAAGAAAATCACCTCAAAACCTACGTGGAAGAAAGAATATAAAAATACAGACAAATGGAATAATGATCCCAAAATTTTGTGAGGATTTTATAAATGAACTGAAAAATTTTAACAATATCTCTTTCACATTTGAAATATCGCTAAAAGGGACAAACCCAGGTGAATTCTCTATTCTGGCTGGAGGACTGGATGGTAAAATATTCTTTGAGCAAATTAGAGCCATAAAAGAACTGATTAAGTATGAAAAACAAAATTATCCAATATTCGTTCGTGGAGTTCTTGGAATTTTCCATAGTAAGCAATATGACCTTATTTTTCCTCAAAATGGAAGGATGATGTTTAATCCAAGTAAGGAATTTATTATAGTAGTGAAATCACTTATGACTATGCCTCGAAACCAAGAGCGTTTTTATGTAGAGCCTTTACGATTTACTGAACAAATGAAAGAAGCTGAAGAGGATTGTAAAAAAATTGGAATCATCACCCCGTCCTACATTGGGAGAGACATTAAAGCTGGTAAGAAAACTCCTATAAAAAAGACCTATCTTTGGGAGTTGATAAAATGAACTGTTGAACCTGCAGAACGTTATACAACGATAGATTATACTTCCAAATAAACCACTCTGTCTCAAAATTGCTTTTTCAAACCAAATAATGAAAAACTTACTTAACTTTGCACTTCAAACTCCTCATCCTGTTTATTGCGGCTGCAAGCTCCAAATCTCTAAATTCTGCAAATTCCGTAAGCGGAGCGAGAATATCCAGCCCTTTCTTCCGAATTTCTCCCATTACAGCATCAACAACTTCCTTCAAGGTTCTTTCTCCATCCATAAAGTTCATCGCTTTCTTAATCGCGTAGGCAATCGCTCTTGTTTGCTGCACTTCAAAAATCTGCTCAACACAGCTTAAATCGATGAGTTCTCTGCCAAAAAGTATCGTTCTCTTGCCTTTAGCAGAGATCTTTATTCTATCTCCCATTGATTTGATCTCTAACAGAGGAATCCTTGGCTTTAACTCCTTGAAATCCTCAGGAACCTCTTTTTTCCTCAATTTAGATTTTTCCGCTATGAGTTTGGCTTTATCCGTGAAATCGTGTGGTTTGTAGTTTATCATGCAGATAACGCAATCGGCAACGTCGAAGTAGTCTCCACTTCCTCCCATGACTATTACAGTCGAAACCCCTCGCTCGTAAAGCTGCCTCACCCTATCGATGAAAGGAGTAATCGGCTCGATCTCCTTCGGAACAAGCTCCTGCATCCTGAAGTCTCTTATCATGAAATTTGTAGCTGAGGTATCCTCATCTATAAGCAACACCTGCGCTCCAGCCTCTATAGCCTCGATGATATTCGCAGCCTGAGAAGTGCTGCCACTCGCGTTCTCGGTGGAAAAAGCTCTCGTATCCTGGCCGAAGGGGAGATCGCTTATGAAAGCAGAGATATCCACTTTCTCAATCTTCCTTCCGTCTTCAGCCCTTATCTTTACCGCATTCGGATTGGTGACGACGAACTCCCTTCCGTCTCCGGGGATGTGGTTGTAGATTCCCGACTCTAGAGCTTTAAGCAACGTCGATTTCCCGTGATAACCGCCTCCAACGATCAGGGTTACACCTTTTCTTATCCCCATCCCTGTAATTTCGCCTTTATTGGGCA
>QMZD01000347.1 GCA_003662985.1 Archaeoglobales archaeon
CTTTCGAATTTCTTCATTAAGCTCTTCTGAAGTAAGCCATCTAACAACCTCTTTTTCGGGTTTTCGTCCCATGTGGGTAGTTTATTTTCATTGGTTAAAAATGTTTTGTCTAATACTCTATTTGGGAGATAGAAAACAGACTTCTCCATGGTGACTATTGACTAACACCTCGAGAAATGATTTCTCAAAAAAATCTCAAGAGGGGAATGAAAAATGCAGGCTAGATATGGTAGGGCAATACTCTTCTTAGGTTCTGGCAAACCTTTGGAAGAGCGAGAATTCCCACTTCCTAAGGAAGTTGAGCCTCATGCATTACTGGTTAAAACGACAATGGCCACAGTATGTGGATCTGACATGCATACTTGGAAGGGAAGAAGGCCATTTCCAACTCCATCTATTTTAGGGCATAAAATCGTAGGAGAGATCTTGGAAATAGGGGAAAGTATAGACAGGGATACTGCTGGAAGATCGATCTCTCGGGGAGACCGTATAACATGGACCATAATGTCCAATTGTGGTGTATGTAAGTTTTGTAGAATGGAAGGTCTTCCACAAAAATGTCTTAGCCTTTTTAAATATGGGCATGTGAGAAGCGACATACCTCCGTATTTCACAGGTGGATTTGCAGAATATGTCTACATTAAACCTGGGACATGTGTGTTTAAGATACCGGAAGATATGGAGGATAGAGAGGCAGTACCTCTGATGTGTGCAGCTGCTACAGTAACTGGTGGCTTAGAGAGTGCTAAAGTAGAGTTGTGTGACAATATTGTTATCCAAGGAGCTGGAATGCTTGGTCTCTATGCAGCAGCGATAGCAAAAGAGCGAGGAGCTAAGAAGGTTATTGTAATAGATATAAGTGATGACAGACTGAAACTAGCAGAAGAATTTGGAGCAGATATAACGGTAAACGCGAGTAATCTTAGTGAAAAAGATGTTATTAACGAAGTAAAAAACGCTACAGAGGGTTGGGGTGCAGACTTAGTTATGGAAGTAACGGGGGTACCCAGTGTCATACCTCTCGGCATCAAAATGCTTCGAATTGGTGGACGCTATATTCTCCATGGAGCACTGTATCCTAAGGACGAATTTACTCTAGACGGACACGATGTAATAACGAAATGTTTGACCCTAATAGGCTTGCACAACTATGATGCTAGGCATTTAGGGCTAGTACTGGACTTTGTGTATAAGTATAGAGACAAATATCCATTCAGAAAACTAGTAGGTCCAGAGTTTCCGCTCACTGTGGATGGCGTAACGAGAGCATTGAAAGCTCTAGAAAACAGGGAAGCAATTAGACCTGCTGTATTGCCCTAATTTTGGTTCTTTCTTGGGGGTGAATAAAATATGGGAATGAAAGAGTATTTGGCAGATATGGGTTGTATTCCTAGGGAAACTGCCTCTAGATACTACCGAGAAATGTGGATTGCACTTCTCTCCTTTGGAGTTCTCTACTTGTTCATGTATACTGGCAGAATGAACATGGGGATAGTACTTTCAGCTATCAAGACTGACTTAGGGCTTACTTATGCTGAAGTAGGAGCTATAAATTCTGCAATTTTCTGGGTATATGCATTTGGACAATTGCTCCATGGAAGATTGGGAGAGATATTTGGAAGCAAAAGATGGTGTTATGTTGGAGCTATAGGCTCTGTGGTTATTAACTGGATTATTGGCTTTCAAAATTTAGCAATTATAATAGCCGTTCTTTGGGGACTAAATGGTTTCTTCCAATCAATGGTTTGGAATCAGGGGATGAGAATTGTCGCAAATTGGTGGCCTCGTGAGATAAGAGGAACAGCAGCGGGAATAGCATTATTTTTTGCAGGATGGGCTACGGTAGTTGTGTGGGGAACAACCCGATGGGCACTGGATGTCGGAGGATGGAGAGCTGCATTTCAATATCCTTTACTGCTTTTGCTTGGGGCAGCAGTGTTGTTTATAATTTTGAACAAAGAGAAACCCACAGATGTTGATCTACCGCCCTACCAAGAACCAACCCATATCGATGATCGTGTTAAGGAGATGGAAGAAAAGGAGGAAGAGATCAAAAAAAGTCTAAAACCATATCTTTACGTGTGGACCGATCCAAGATTTCTTGTGGCAGCTTTGATTATGGGATTTGCTAGTTGGGCTAGATATATCCTTCTGACGTGGATTCCTGCATACTATGTTGAGAATTTTGGAATTGCCCTAAAAGAAGCAGTGTTTGTGTCTTTTGGATTGCCTATTGGTATGGCAATTGGAGCATTTGCCGGTGGTTATATCTCAGACAAATTATTCCAGTCAAGGAGAGCACCATCTATGGTGACCATGTACAGCGGACTTTTAATTGGGATATTGATATTCTGGTCGCTTAAACCGACAGATCTTCTAGGTGCTACTGTTCTACTATTCGTTTCAGGCTTTTTTGCATATGGGGGTCACGGGCCACTTTGGGCTTTATGTACGGATCTTGGAGGGAGAGCTTATTCAGGGACAGTCAGTGGTAGTTTGGACTTTGTGGCATATATATTCGCAGCATTACAGAGTATAGTCGTTGGAGTAGCACTTACAGCAACCGGTCAGTGGTGGGACATAATATTTGTCCTAGAAATACTATGCGCTCTTGTTGCCATTATAGCAGCTCTTGTCGTATCGAGAGTTTACAGAATATAACATTTTGGTCGTGTTCCATCATAGGTGTAAATTCACCTCCCATTTTATATCCCTATTTAGCTTCATGACTTCAACGATGAACGATTCATAGATTGCTTTCTCATACCTCATCTTCATAAGCAGA
>QMZD01000348.1 GCA_003662985.1 Archaeoglobales archaeon
AGCGTCTTGCTTAGATTTTTCAGCATGCTTGGGGAAAGCGAGTTCCCTTTTTCAGGCCTGTTCAAAATGATTTTACACACACTTTCGCCTTCTTCAAGCATTAGTTCGCTCATCGAACACCTCCAACCTCTCTCTAATCCAGCTAGGGATTTCAACAGCCCTATGTGTGTTTACATCTACGAAAGCATGAATAACGTATCCGGTTGCAATTAGCTTCTTTTCCTTTTTTATCTCGTAATTATACTTCACACTTTTTTCTTTTACTTCAGATACTTCAACCCTTACAACCAGAACATCATCGTAGCGGGCCGGAGACTTATACTCACAGTGAGCAACTACAATCGTTGGTCTTACGCCGCTACTCTCAAGTGCAGAATAGGATATTCCAAGAGATTTCAGGAGCTCCCAGTGAGCTATTCCAAAGTAAACAAAGTACCTTGAGAAGTGAACCACCCCGGCCATGTCCGTCTCATCTATTCTTACTCTCAGTCTCGTCTTGGATTCTTGTCCCATAAATACCTCCATTTTGTTCATCAAAACATTAGATCACGACATTTTTCTCCTTGAATTTGGAGATCTCATCATTTGTGTATCCCATCAATGAGAGGATTTCTTCGGTATGCTCTCCGATCAACGGTGGCGGGAGCCGTATACTGCACGGAGTCTCGGAAAAAATTATTGGTATTCCAGCAATCTTTTTCCTCCCTATCAAAGGGATATCAACATCCACCAGCATTTCTCGTTGATTGACATGCTGATCTTCAAAGATATCTTTTACGTTGTATACTGGAGCTGCAGGCAAGCCAGCGTTCAAAAGGATCTTGCATGCTTCATCTTTGGTTTTATCTTTTAACCAGTTCTCGATGGCTGGGATTAGCAAATCATGCAGATGTGCCTTTCTTTGCTCCCATGTTTGGAGGCCTGGATGACTTACGAGATCATCTCTGCCTATCACCCTGCATAACTTCTCCCACTGCTCTTTCGTTCCTGTAGCGATCACTATCAGACCATCCTTGGCCTTGAAGGCTCCGTATGGGGCTAATAATCTGTGATGATTGCCCTCAGGTTTTGGTACATGTCCAATATAAGAATATACAACTATACCACCTTCAATCAGGTAAAGCATACCGTCCAGCATCGCAACCTCAACTCTTTGTCCTTTTCCAGTTAGATCCCTGTATCTCAGGGCGGAGAGTATACCGATAGCCAAGAGTAAAGCTGGCCAGACATCACCCAATCCGGGACCGACTTTTGTAGGGGGTCCGTTTTCGGGACCCGTCATACTCATAACCCCACCCATTGCCTGGACTATCAAATCGTATGCAGGTCTGTTCCAGTAAAGGCTCGGTCTGAGATCTGGGGAACCAAATCCATTAACCGAAGCATAAATCAACTTTGGATTTACTTCTTTAAGTACTTCGTAGTCTAAACCCAGCCTTTTCATAACACCTGGCTTGAAATTCTCAACTAACACGTCTGATTTTTCGATGAGCTTCATCAGAATCTCTTTACCCTCATCGGTCTTCAAATTGAGAGCTATACTTTTCTTGTTCCTATTTAGACTTGCGAAATATCCCCCCATTTTGCGAGAATTACCAACATGTGGGGGGTAATCTCTTGCTGGATCGCCATCAAAGGACTCAACTTTTATAACTTCAGCACCTAAATCTGCAAGAACCATCGTACAGTACGGGCCGGATAAAAAGCGAGTGAGATCTACAACCCTCAAACCCTCCAGTGGATATCTCACGTTATTGTGCATCGCATTGCCCATTTACTCCCCTCCAAACAAAAGCGAAACATCCTCGAACCTCTCTAGTCTACTGATTGAAGAAATTAACCTTCTAATTGTATCTTCCGGGATTAGTCCTTTAGCGTTCTCTTCAAATTTTTTCTGGATATCTCTTTCAAGCATTGGGTTCTTCTCGTGACCTTTAGGATAAGTTACTTTGCACTCAAGTGTAGAGCTGTCTGTTAGTGTGAGCTTGACCACAGAAGGATAGCTTCCAACTTCAACTGCCTCCTTATCTAGTTCTGGGGAATGAATCACATCAACCTTATTCATTGTATCTGCCAATTCTTTTACATTCTCATCACTGAATTCTGCAACACCCAGCTTTCCAAATTTCAAGATGGCTGCAATACAAAAGGGGATGCTAAACTTGGCCGCATATGCATTTTTTGGAGTTTTGTTCCACAGTCCTAAATCGTACATTCTTTTTGGTACTTCGACCTCAATTTTGGATATCAATGAAGTATCGATATTGGTATCATTTAGCAAATAAAAGATTGCATCAATGGCAGCATGAGTGCCAGCACACGAGGGGTATGGCTTTACCGAAACCTCCGCAATCTTGTATTTCTTTCCAAGGTTCTCAATCAATATTTCAAGGTTGCAGTCCTTTACATCCACTCTATTGATGGCCCTACAGATTCCTTTTTCACCCTCGAAGATTTTTATAGCCCCTGTCATCCCCCTTTTTGACAGTTCGGCTGAAATTAAACCGTTTTTGGCGGCATTCCCCGCATGTATAGACTTGCTCAGAGCTCCATCCTCTAAAAACTGCCACAAACCAGCGGCCATTGTGCCGGCATTACCGATAGCATTAACAAACTGGTTTACATCTAAATCCAATAGTTTGCCGCAGGCTGCAGCAGCACCGAAAGTGCCGGCAGTACCGGTATTGTGGAAGTAGTAGTAAGAGGGAAGTAAGAACTGTGCCACTCTTATACAAATCTCGTAACCTGCTATCATTCCGGTTATAAATTCCTTTCCATTTGATG
>QMZD01000349.1 GCA_003662985.1 Archaeoglobales archaeon
ACCCTATTAGGGGATAAATAATATTTATGTTTTTTTCTTATACGATCTAGTTTTCCGGGAAAAATGGTCGGGTTGGACAGTATCTTGGAAAGTTACACCCTAAGAATGGAAGAGTTAAGGTTTTTAAATTTTAACATTTAAATACCTCTCGACCTACTCGTCTCGATGATCCGAAAGCTTGCTTATATCTTGATAACACTTGGGATTATCCTCGTTGTAGCATCCCAGATGCACTCAGATTCAGACATCATTAATTGGGGAAGTTATTCTGAGGCTCTTAAGTTTGCAAAAAAGGATAACAAACTTATTTTTGTCTATTTTTACTCAGATAACTGCCCATACTGCAAATCGATGAGTTCTAAAGTCTTTTCCGATGAACGAATTGCAGGAATTCTAAATGAAAAATTCACCCCAGTAAAAGTCAACGTAAGGGTCGATTCAGATCTCGTCAAAAAGTTCGTATCGAGTTTTAAAGAAAAAAATATGGATTTTGTCACCCCATCCTATATTATTATAGACTCAAACGAGCGGATAATCGATATGAAGGTGGGATACCTAGAAAAAAGCGAGTTTGAAAAATTTATAATGAATGTTAATAAATAAAATAAATAAGCTGAATTAGGCAGAAATTTAAATACAGTAAAATCCATATTGCAATTATGGGATGGGTAAGGGACAGAGGCTTAACCTTGAGAATGTTCATGACGATGTTCATGTTGGGGATAATATACCTAGCATTCCTCACGATACTTTTTGCTTTTGGAATCGGATATACAGGATTGATAATCTTCGCTGGATTATTCCTCTTTTTCCAATACTATTTCTCAGACAAAATCGTGCTTTATGCGAGTGGTGCAAAGATAGTGAACGAGAGCGAAGCTCCAGAACTTTACTCGGTGGTGAGGGAGCTAACTATGGCTGCTAACCTTCCAATGCCAAGGATTGCGATAGTCGACACACCTATGCCTAACGCTTTCGCCACCGGCAGGAATCCGAGGAACGCTGTTGTAGCAGTCACAACCGGATTGCTGAGAACACTAAATAGGGAAGAGATTAAGGCGGTTCTCGGCCATGAGTTAAGTCATGTGAAAAATAGAGATGTTGCAGTCATAACCATAGCAAGCTTTCTTTCAACCGTCGCATGGTTCGTGATGAGATGGGCGATGTTCGCAGGGATGTTCGGAGGTAGAAGAGAGGAGGGTTCAGCAAACCTCATCATTTTCGGCGTATCTGCTTTGGTTTGGTTCATAAGTTTCCTCCTTATAAGGGCTCTAAGCAGATACAGGGAGTTCGCTGCCGATATGGGAAGTGCCTACCTTACAAGAAACCCCGATGCCTTGATCTCCGCTCTACTAAAAATCTCAGGGAAGATGGACAGAATTAGGCCGGAATACAAGAAAGAGGTTGAGGGTTTGAACGCCTTCTACATAATACCTGCCCTCTCGGGAGATTCGATTCTCTCCCTTTTCTCAACCCATCCACCAATCGAGAAAAGGATTGAAAGACTTCAAAGGCTCTCAGTTGAGTTATAAATATAAATCACTTTATTGGAGGTTTAAAATGAAGAGAAAACTTAAAAGGGAATTTTTGAATACCGTAGACATGCCCCTTTTCGTGGAGATCGGAGAGGGGCCAAGGAAATATATAAGGGATCTTATTGAGAACTTAGATCTTTCAAGTGTTTATCTGATAACTGGAAAAACATCCTTCGAGCTTGTAGCTGCGAAGATAAAGGAGAGAATTGAGGAGAGCCTAGCAGGAATCCACTTCGTTCAGGGAGGGGGCATGGAGGAGGTCAGGAGGCTCATAGTTGATCTCGGTTACAGAGATGTGGATTGTGTAATGGGTGTCGGAGGAGGAAAAGTCCTAGACGTGGCTAAAGTTTTTGCTTCAGAGATGAACATTCCCTTTATAAGCGTTCCAACAGTCGCATCTCACGATGGAATTGCTTCTCCGATAGCCAGTTTCAAGGAGGGTGGAAAACCCGTCTCTGTTACAGCAAAGCCACCAGCTGCAGTGGTAGCAGATCTTGTAATTTTGCGACACAGTCCGATAAGGCTCTTAAGATCAGGATATGGTGATCTAATTTCCAATACCGTAGCGGTCAAAGATTGGATACTTTCAAGGGAGAAAACAGGGGAGGATTACAACGAGATAGCCGCAAGCATGGCCGTCTTGCCAGCCAATCTTATGTTGAGTTCAGCTGAAAAGCTAGACTTGAAGCAGATTAATCATTTAACGATGCTCGTCAGGGGGCTGATTTTAAGTGGTGTTGCAATTTCCATCGTAGGAAACAGCAGACCTGCCAGTGGTTCAGAGCACAAGTTCAGTCATGCCTTAGATTTCTTAGGATTCGGAAGTGCCACCCACGGCGAGCAGGTAGCCATAGGATCTATAATCATGGAGTACCTTCATGAAAAGCACTACGGTACGGGAAACTGGGAGAGGATGAAAATCTCGCTGGAAAGAATTCAAGCCCCGACTACAGCAAAGGAGATTGGGTTGACGAAGGAACAGGTTTTGCAGGCACTGATGTATGCCAAAAAAATCAGAACTAAGAGATACACCATCCTTGAAGATGTAAACCCAAGCAAGGAAGATTTCGAGGTTGTTTTGGCAAAAACAGGTGTTGTCTAATTTTGTTGTCTAATTTATTTCTTTAGGGTCCTTACCAAATCACATCTCAGCCAACCTTTGTAACTCCTTCTTTTCTCTAAAGCCCATAGCAACAACCACGCCAACCAGAAGGACATTCAGAGCTGCAAATTTTAACACAG
>QMZD01000350.1 GCA_003662985.1 Archaeoglobales archaeon
GAAAAAATTGGCTGGAACAAGGCTGAATCGGCCAAAGACTTCGCTGAAAAGCTTAACCCTGATGTTAGAGTTAAGGCAATAAAAGAGAAAATCGAGCCTGAAAACGTAATGGAGATAATCAGAGGACATGATGTTGTTGTTTCATGTCCGGATAACTTGAGGACGAGGTTTATTCTGAACGATGCATGCAGGATAGCAGACATCCCTCTAGTCCACGGAGCAATATTTGAGTTTGAAGGAGAAGCCATGACGATCAGATCGACTCCATGCTATCGATGCCTTTACCCTGCAGCTCCTCCCTTAAAGATACCAGGGATAATAGGCGCAACTGCTGGAGTTATAGGAAGTATTCAGGCGGTTGAGGCTTTAAAAATCATCACAGGAATTGGTAAAACTCTCTCAGGACTGCTAAAGATCGATCTCCAAACTATGGAGTTTTTCAACATCGAGATAGAGCCAAATAAAGAATGTCCCATCTGTAGTGGCAAACTCAGAAAAATTTACCCGGAGAACTACTCGGATTCGTGCAGGGTTGTGAAATTTTGATGGCCTCTCGGTAAGATTATCCCGGATATCGATTAATTGATGGCAATCGAATCAAACGGTATACTGCTAGAACTGATCGAGGAATTTATTGTTGTTTGTTCAAGACCATCATCCTTTTATCCAAGACCATCATCTGACCTTAATCTCACCCCTCACCATATCTCAGCCTTTTAAACTCCTCGACTACTCTGGGCATGATCTCCCCCGCCTTTCCGTAAACGATAGCATCGAAAATATTATCTTTCTCTGTCGGTTCAAGATTGACCATCGCAAGCTTTGCACCACTCCTTTTAGCCATATCAGGCAGGCTTGCAGCTGGATAAACCACGAGAGAGGAACCTACAACAATAAACAGATCGCATCTCTTAGATTCTTCCATCGCCTCTGAGAGTACATCTGGCGGTAGAGGTTCGCCGAAGAAGACGACTCTCGGTTTTAAAAACTCACTTCCACAATTTTCGCAAACGGGCTGCTTTTCTTCAAGAACCTTTTCGATGTATTCCCATTCGTATTCTGCTCCGCAATCCAGACAATCAACATAACTCATCGATCCATGCAGTTCGAGAACCTTCTTGCTGCCTGCGTTCTGATGAAGCATGTCTATATTCTGGGTTATCACAGCCTTAACGACACCTTCTTTTTCCAGTTCCGCAATGGCATAATGTGCGGGATTCGGTGAGGCTTTCGTTTTGACTATGAGCTCTTTAGCGAACTCCCAGAATTTTGCTGGGTTTCGCTTAAAGCCGTAAATCGATGCCACCTCTTCTGGATTGTACCTCAACCATAAACCATCCGTTCCTCTGAAAGTTGGTATCCCGCTTTCAGCCGATATCCCGGAGCCCGTGAAGACAACGGCATGCTTCGCTTCAGCAAGCATCCGGGAAATCTTTTTAATCTGCTCTTCGATTATGTCGGTCATAAGGATATCTTAAACTTCAAGGACAAAAAATTTATTAATTGACTCCTTTGATGGAAGGCTAGGAGGGATTAAAACGGCGAGGAAAAGGCATGCACGAGTAAAGGATAAATGGACGCTTAAAAAATGGTACACACTCATAGCCCCAGAATACTTTGGAATGGGTGAAGTAGGCCAGACTCCCGCAGATGAGGCAGAGAAAGTGCTGAACAGAGTTGTTGAGGTTACTTTGGCTGAGCTTACGAACGATTACTCAAACCAGAACCCTTACAAGAAGCTTTATTTCAAGGTTTACAGGGTTGCGGGAAGCAACGCCTATACGAGTTTCTTTAGATACGAGCTTGGAAGAGACTACATCAACAGCCTCACGAGAAGGAGGACGACTAAGGTAGAAGACGTCGTCGATATAACAACAAGCGATGGATACGCGTTGAGGGTTAAGCCCGTGGCATTTACGATAAGAAGGTGCAAAACATCTCAGAGAAGTGCAATAAGGAAGATAATGCGAGAAATCATCCTAAAGTCCAGCAATACCAACTTTGTTCAGTTCATCCAAGAATGTATCCTCGGAAAGATACCATCGGAGATCTACAAGAATGCCAAAAAGATCTATCCACTGAGAAGGGTTGAAATAAGGAAGGTAGAGTTGTTAAAAGAACCAAAGGGTATTGAAAAGGGAGTCTTCGAGGAAGAAGTGGAACCAGAGAAGGCTGAGGTTGAAGCTTAGAGGTTGGGACTTAGGACTAGAAATCCCATTTTGGTCTAGCTTTAGATCAGATGAGAAAAATTGGCCTTTTATTGGTAGCGATCATTTGGGCCTCCTCGTTCATTTTCATAAAGTGGGGGCTAATCGAGCTGGGCCCATTCAATCTAGCTTTCTGGAGGTTTTCAATAGCCTCACCCTTGCTTTTCGGGTACGTTTACCTGAGAAAAAGGGATGAGCTGTTCAGCTTTGGAAGGAAAGATTTCATATCACTGTTAGTCCTCGGACTTACAGGCGTTTCACTGCTTTATGCGGTGCAGTTCATGGCACTGAAACTTACAACGGCCATCAATGCCTCCATCCTCATCAACAGCTCCGTTCTTTTCATAGCCATGTTTTCAATCTTCCTTCTTAACGAAAAGATTACTCCGATAAGAGCGTTGGGTATACTCGTTGGAATGATCGGTATATCTCTCGTGCTATCAAATGGCAGGCTTAACTTTTTCAGCGGCTCAACCTTCGCTGGCGATTTGCTGATGATATTCGATGGATTCCTATGGGCAATCTACACGATCGTAGGAAAGAGCCTCTTATCAAAACATAATGC
>QMZD01000351.1 GCA_003662985.1 Archaeoglobales archaeon
CCACCACAGAGGTATATATGTTTTTAAACTCATGGCCCTCTGGTCTTCAGGGATAGGATCTAACTCCTCCTTAACAACTGCCATAAAATCACCTTCCCCTAATTTATTTAACTGACAAATTTTTAATGCACTGGGTTAGCACCTTAACTCCCTTCTCTAAATCTTCCCATTCAGTCCACTCCAAAGGCGAGTGACTCACTCCATTAACGCTTGGAACGAAAATCATTCCAGTTTTTACCTTCTCTGCCATGTTCTGAGCATCATGGCCAGCACCGCTATTCATTCTCCTAGCGGGTATCTTAAGTTGTTCCGACGACCTCTCGATGGTGTCTATGACTTCCTTTGACATGGGAACCGGTTCATAAATAAATGGAACTTCCGTGTGAACTTCAACGCCGTATCTCTCTTTTAGCCCTTCAAAGGTTTTTAAGGTCTCATTGATTAGGGATTCTAGTTTCTCTTTCACAACATCCCTTACATCAACCGTCATCTGCACTTCCCTTGGAATTATATTAGGACCATTTGGAAACACGTTCAACCTTCCAACTGTTGCAACAGGTTGTGTCGATTCTTGGGCCATTTCACTTGCTCGCTGATAAACAAATGAAACTACTTCTGATGCTGCAACCAAAGCATCTCTTCGCATCTTCATCGGAGTGGTTCCTGCATGCCCCTCTTTTCCAGCGATAGTGGCTAAAATCCAGCTTATCCCAGTGATGTTTTCCACGATACCAATAGGTATTCCTTCCTCAAACAACACAGGTCCTTGCTCGATGTGCATTTCTAAAAAATACTCAACATCGTCTAGATGTCTTACAAAGTCGCCTTTATATCCCATTTTCTCTAGGACTTCTTCCAATGTCTCTCCCGAACTGTTTTTTAATGCATATAATTCCTCGACACTTTTCTTGCCGGTTAAGAATGAACTCCCTAGAAGCCCAACAGGAAATGAAGAGCCCTCTTCACCACTAAACACTACAACTTCTATGGATCTTTCATTTTCGAAACCATCGTTGATTATTCGCCTCACCGCCTCAATAGCTCCTAAAACTCCAAAAACTCCGTCGAACATGCCTCCATTAACTACTGTATCAATGTGCGAGCCTGTCATTACAGTGCTTTTAACAGTCCCTTTTAGCCTTCCAAAAATGTTTCCAACCTTGTCTACTTTAACTTCCAAGCCTAGCTCTTCCATAAGCTTAACAACGTAATCTCTCGCCTTTTTATCTGCATCACTTCCGGTAAATCTAGTTATGCTGTTCTCTTGACTCAGCTGCTCGGATTTCTCAATTCTCTTCGGAAACTTCATCCCAAATTTGTTAAGTTCTATCAGATCCTCCTTTAGCCTGTTCATTTTTACCTCTCCAGGCTAAAGTTCGTCTAGCATGAGATTCTCACGCTTGATGAACTCTCCATGACCTGGCTTACCGTAAAATTCTCCGTCCTCTACTACAATCTCCCCTTTTGACAGAACTTCTGAAGGAAAACCTTTAATTTTCATACCCTCATATAAACTCCAGTCTATAGCATCATATAGGCCGCACCCAAGTGTAACTTCTTTGTCGGGGTCTATAATTACAAGATCCGCATCTGAACCTGGTGCAATCACACCTTTCTTTGGATAGAGTCCAAGCAACTTAGCTACGTTTGTACTAGTCACTTCAACCATCTTCTGGAGTGTAATTCGGCCTTTAACAACCCCTTCGTAGAAAATCATAGGTATCCTTTCTAAAACTCCAGGAGCACCGTTGGGAACGGTTATAAATCCTCTATTCCTGAAACCTTTCTCCTTGTCACCGGAATTAAACGGTGCGTGGTCGGATGCAACAATGGAAACTATGCCTTTTGATAAGCCCTCCCATAGTGCAAGTATGTCTTCTTCCTTTCTGAGAGGCGGACTTATCAGTGATTTAAAGTCTCTCTCATGAACCTCTTCAGTAAAACACAGGTAATGGGTACACGTCTCAGCAAAGATCTTTGCACCACCGTCTCTAAATCTCCTTACAATCTCGACACCCTCTTTTGTCGACATATGGACGATGTATAATGGTGCATTCGCAAAAGTTGCAATCGAAGAAGCTCTTTGAATGGCCTCAGCCTCAACGAAATTTGGTTTAGAGATTGGGTGATACTTTGATTCAGTCTTTCCTTCGTTAGTTAACTCTTCTTGGAATCCCTCTCCTATTGGAGCGTTCTCTGCATGGACTCCAACAATTCCTCCGTACTCTCCAACTTCTTTAAGTATTTTGAACAGCCCCCAGTCATCTATCATCCATCCTTCCTTCTTATAAATTAGAAACTCTTTGAAAGAAAGCACTCCCATCTCAATTAACGGTTTAATCTCACTGATAACGCTGTCCATATTCGCTATATCCGTAAAGCAACCATGTAATGCAAAATCTATGATGGATAATTTACTAGCTCGCTCAATGTCTGCATCTATTGCCTCTTTAAGCTTTTTCCCTTGCTTTTGGATGGAAAAATTCACAACGCATGTTGTTCCACCGGTTGCAGCTGCTTTCGTACCGAGTTCCCAGGTCTCTTCAGGCAGAGCACCCATAAAAGGAGTCTCGAAGTGCGTGTGTGCATCTATTCCTCCAGGGATAACAATTTTGTTCCTCGCATTTAGCACTGTTTCTGCTTTGGGAAATATGTCTCCCTTTCCAATTCCAACTATTTTTCCTCCCTCTATGGCTATATTCGCCTCTACCACTCCTCCAGGTAAAACGACTCTCCCATCTTTTA
>QMZD01000352.1 GCA_003662985.1 Archaeoglobales archaeon
AAGTCTGGATTTTAATCCACATTCATCGTCCCCTCTTCTTCAAAGCGTAGCCTATTACAACGATTGCAGCTATGGTGATTGCTATTACGAGAACGATGCTGAAAGCTGGCTTTGCAGCTTCGGTTGGGGTTGATAGTGGAGTTGGAGTTGGTGTAGTTTTAGCGGGAGTTGGTTGGACTGGAGTTTCGGTAACTTCAGGTGTTGGAGTTGGAGCTGGTGTTGGAATTACTTCCTTCTCAAGTTTCGTTCCTATGGCGTAGATGCTGAATCCCGGCAGATAGGATTTGAAGTGGTAGTAGTTGTTATCCTCGCTTAGATACTCGGTTCTCAGCTCTTGCCACTCTTTGCCGTTCCATCTGAGCATAGCAACAAGCGATGGATCGTATTGGTTTTGGTTAAGCCAGTCTTTGCTCACCCTGAATTCGATGTAGCCTTCCTTTGGTTCGATTACCTCGTTCGTGTTGTGCTCGGTTACTATTATTTCGACGAGGGTGTAGAGGTTTATCGGCGGAGATGGGATTGATTCTGGTAGTGAGGAGGGTTTGGAGATCCAGAAGTCTGCGTAGGTGTTCTTGTCCAGCTTTACGGTTATTGAGAGGAGATCCGTTATATCGGTATACGTTCCAGGAATCTCCAAAGTTTCAAGCTGTTTTTCTGGAACATAGAGGGTGAGAACGAATGCCTTGAAAAATGGAAGCATGAACTTTGGAATTTCTATGCCTATCCCCGGTTTGGATGTTATTCCGAGCACAGCTTCAGGCGTGGGTGTTGGAGTTGGTGTTGGGGTTGGAGCTGGAGTTGGAGTTTCAATATTCCCTCCAAGAGCGAAAGTGCCGAGGCTGTCAACAACCGCGTAAACGAACCCATCTCCTCTGCCTGCCTCGTACACGAAGGGTCCATTCGGAACTTTCTCTCCAACGTAATCGAAGAGGCTGTACCATCTTTCACTATTCCAGTATAGCAGTGAAAGTGAGTTCTCGTCCAAATCCGAAATTTCAAAATCATTGTAGTAAGCTACTATTTTCGTTCTGATGTCGGAATATCCTCTAATTTTTAGATATTTTATTCCCGTCTCCACATCACTGTTTTCCTCGTTAACCTCAGGAACACCCGAGAACATACCAAACCTCGAGATTAGGTAATCAACTTTCAGCTTCGAAGTAGTCGGAGATCTGGCGTAAACTATGAAGTCATCCTCATCCACAATCCGTGTATCTTTATCGGGCTGGAGGGTTATGAATCCCTCTACATCGAATACCTCTGCATAGGATGCCAGAAGTTCTGTGTTACCACTCAAATTGATATACACTGCACAGACAACACTGCCATAACCGCTGTAATTTGATGTGATGTTTAAGCTTGCCGAGAAATCATTAAAGCCTTCGTTAAATTCTGTCTCAATGCTTTTTGTCTCCAGAATCTTACCCTTTGGATCTATAACCCTGAAAACGAGTTTTCCTGAGAAATCCCTTTCCGCTTCGACTGTGACGTTGGCTCTGACGATTTCACCCTTTTCGTATCTCTCCTTATCTAGCTGCATCCTTGCAATCTTGGCAGAATAACCGTGGACGTCAATCGGATAGGATATCGTCTGATCGTCGATTGTAGCCGTTATTTCGTACACACCCGTTAAGAGCTCCGGGAGCCGTAAGCTAAACGAGGTTGCGCCGTCGATGTAACCTTCGTATGTGAATCCAGGGGCTTCAATCGTAAGGTTGCCCTTACCAACGATTTCCAGCAGTACATTTTCCCCAATGTTGTAGTAGCTTTTGTCCGTTCTGACCGTAAAATTACCCTTCTCCCTAACCTGAATCGAGTTTATATAGAGCGCTCTTTCTCCAGAGGAGTAAACGCTGTAATGGATCCTATCCTCTTTGAACGATATTGGAACGGAAAACGTTAGAAGTTTTGTTTCACCGGGAGATAAACTGAAGTCTTTACTCTCCTCGTATTCTCCCAATCTCACGAATGCAAACAGATCCAGATCCTCAGAGGTTGGATTCGTGACATCCAACGTCAGAGTAGCATTCTCACCTTCATAATAAGCTTCCTTGTCAAGGAAGGCTCTAACGTCAACCGAGATGCCAAGAATTTCGAATTCGATGAACCTCTCCACATCGTTGAAAATATAGGTTGCCCTGTAAACCCCAGATTCCACGTCATCGGGAACTTCTATCTGGAAGGTTATGTTTTTGCTTTCTCCCGGTGGGATGAGTTCGGAAGAAGTGAATTCCATCTCCATGAATCTGAATGTTATGTTGGCAGTCCCTGCACTCCCTCCCTCATTGGTTATGGTAAAGGTTACATTGGACCTATCTCCCGCATGCAGGATTCTGGTGTAATTGATGCTCAGAGAAAGAGATGGAATTTGAACGTTCACGAGGCATTCTCCGTGTTCGAAGGGTGTTGAATAGGATAGTGTATACAGCCCCTGACTTAAATTCAATCTGAGGGTGTCGTTTATCTGCGAATTGATGGCGATGGAGTAGTTCCTCTTGATGAGGGTGTTATTGATGGTGAAGGTTACGCTAACGTTCGTATCGAAACATCCTTCGTTGGTCAGCGTATAGGGAATTTCAACCACGTTTGTAATGAAAGTTATCTTCTCCGGCAGAGTAATCTTCACCTTTTCACCATAGATCACTTCCTTTTCCACCTTTAAGTTTACATCCCCGCTGATGGTAGCGTTTATTGTTGTGTTTCTGGATATTCTGAACTGTTTCGTCACGAAAAATGCA
>QMZD01000353.1 GCA_003662985.1 Archaeoglobales archaeon
ATTCCCTCCTCCTTTAGAAATTTCGCTTCAACACTCCCCCTCCCAAAAACGTAGGGGTCTCCACCCTTAAGTCTAACAACTTTCAGACCTTTGGATGCATACTCCTTCATTAGCCTGTTTATTTCTACCTGCTTTTTCCCACCACCCTCCCGACTGTCCTTCCCAACATAAACCACCTTTTTTCCTTTATCTCTCAAGAATCCAATGATCTTATCTCCAACAAGCTTATCGTAAAGAATGACGTCAGCCTTCTCGATTATCTTCAAAGCTTTGAGCGTAAGGAGCTCTGGGTCGCCGGGTCCGGCTCCAACGAGATAAACGATTCCTTTATTCCTAGACTCGTCCATCTTTAAGGGGAATTGAAATCAATCAAATAAACCTTTTGGTGAATTCGTTATGGAATCTCAACTTAAATTCAAAATAATTAAAGATTCAAATTAGAGGATTGATAAATCTGAGATAAATTACACTTCGAAAGACTTATATATTCTTAAAAAATAGCAAAACCCGTAAAAGGGGGGTGAACTAATTTGAGCGATGAGGAATTTCCATTGCTTAGCGAATTAAAGAAAGGCCCATGGCCAAGTTTCGTTAAAGAGATCGAGAAGACTGTAGAGCAAAAACCAGAGATTAAAGATCTTCTAAAGCAGTTGGAGAGAAGCTACGAAGATAAGATAACCTACTGGAAGCACGGTGGAATCGTTTCTGTGAAAGGCTATGGTGGTGGAGTCATTGGCAGATACTCCTTCCTCGCAAAGGAGTGTCCAGGAATTGCCGAGTTCCATACGATGCGTGTCAATCAGCCGTCTGGATACTTCTACACAACAGAAGCGTTGAGGAAAATATGCGACATCTGGGATGAATACGGAAGCGGCCTAACGAATATGCACGGTTCAACCGGAGATATAATCCTGCTCGGAACCCCAACAAAGAACCTCCAGCCATGTTTCAACGCTCTTGCAAAAGCTGGATTCGACCTCGGAGGTTCTGGATCCGCTTTGAGAACACCGAATGCATGTGTAGGCCCGGCAAGGTGTGAGTTTGCTCTGTTTGATACCCTAGCTTTGTGCTACGATCTAACAATGACATACCAGGACGAGCTACACAGACCTATGTGGCCATATAAGTTCAAGTTCAAGATTTCAGGCTGCCCAAATGATTGTGTCGCAGCAAAGGCCAGATCAGACTTCGCTATCATCGGAACATGGAAGGATGAAATAAAGATAGACCAAGAGCAGGTCAAGAAGTATGTCGAAGAGGGTGTTGATATCCAGAAACAGGTCGTTGAGCACTGCCCAACAAAGTGCATTGAGTTTGATGAGGAAAAGAAGGAGCTAAAGATTGACAATGAGAACTGTGTTAGATGCATGCATTGCATAAATGTTCTCCCGAAGGCCCTAAGACCCGGAGATGTGAGAGGAGCATGCATACTTCTCGGCGGCAAAGCTCCTATTCTTGAGGGGCCTGTAATAGGTTGGCTAATCGTACCATTTATACCCGCAGATGAGCTTGCCGATACCGTCAAAGATTTAGCAGAAAAAGTCTGGGACTGGTGGGACGAGAATGGCAAGTATAGAGAGAGGGTCGCCGAACTCGTCGAGAGGATGGGTATGATGAACTTCCTCGAAGCGGTTGGCCTTGAACCCGATCCAAGGATGATAAAGCACCCCAGAGAGAACCCATTCTTCTTCTGGAGAGAAGAGGATCTCAAGCCAAGAGTGGATCCATGGAAGATCTGGAGAGAAGCAGAAAAAGCGTTGGAGGAGTAGGAGGTGTTATGAATGGCAAGCGAGCCGGTTGAGGAAGAATATATTTCAGATATTGGACCACCCGATTTTAGGGAAATGCTCCCGCCTGTAATCAAGAAAAACTACGGCAAGTGGAAATACCACGAAGTTCTCAAACCAGGTGTTCTTGTACATGTAGCAGAGAGTGGAGACAAGGTTTACACCGTCAGAGCTGGAGAACCAAGATTAATGAGTACTCAAAGTATAAGACAGATTTGTGAACTTGCCGACAAATACTGTGATGGATATATCAGATTCACAACGAGAAACAACATTGAGTTCCTGCTAACAGATGAAAGCAAGATAGATGATCTCATCAAGGAAGTTGAGGAGCTTGGCTATCCAGTGGGTGGTACCTGGGATGCCACCAAAGCAAAATATAGCCTTTCAAATATAGTCCACACTCAGGGATGGATCCATTGCCATACACCAGCTATCGATGCTTCAGGAGTTGTGAAATCGATTATGGATGCTCTCTTTGACCATTTCAAGAACATGGACTTGCCAGGCTTATGCAGGATCTCCCTTGCATGCTGTTTGAATATGTGCGGTGCTGTACATGCCTCTGATATATCCTTGGTTGGTGTTCACAGAACTCCACCCGTACCAGATGATGATGCAATAAGAAGAACATGCGAAATACCATCCACAGTTTCTGGATGCCCGACAGGTGCTTTGAGACCAGACATGAAAAGAAAGACAATCATAGTCGATGAGAGCAAGTGTATGTACTGTGGAAACTGCTACACCATGTGCCCAGGAATGCCGTGCTTCGATCCCGAAAACGGAGGTGTGGCAATACTAGCTGGTGGTAAGATCTCGGATGCAAGAGCTCCTGCTAGACTATCGAAAGTTATCGTCCCCTGGCTACCGAACAACCCACCAAGGTGGCCTGAAGTTGTCGATGTGATAAAGGCAATATTGGAAACATGGGCTGCAGA
>QMZD01000354.1 GCA_003662985.1 Archaeoglobales archaeon
AAGAAAGCCAAGAAAGCCAAGAAAACAAAGAAAGCCAAGAAGGAAAAGAAGTACCGGAAAGGTAAAAAATAAAGATAGGATAAAATAAAATTAATCGGATGAGATACGGATTTTTTATCTCTGGTGAGTTCTCAGAACTTGGATTTTTAGAAGTTGAGAACCTTTTGGCATCGTATTCTGAAAATTTTAGAGTTCTTTACGAAGATGGAAGAATACTGATTGTAGAGTCCAATGCTTTAGAGAATGAGTTCTTTTCAAGGCTGGCAATGACAAGGGAGTCGTTCGTGCACCTAAAAACGGTTGAGCTGAACGATCTTGAAGCCGCGTTTAAAGAGCTTGATTTTGGTGATAAAAGGATATGTGTGAGGGTTAAAAGGATAAAAAGAGAATCGAAACCAAAATCACCTGAAATTAGATCTCCAGAACTTGAAAGGAAGCTCGGAGCATCGCTCTGGAGAAGGGGAGCGAAAATAGATCTGAAAAGTCCAGATGTGATCGTTAAGGTTTACATCTCTGGAAAATGTCATATTGGCATATTAAACCACGTTACGGATACAAAACAGTTTTGGGAAAGGAGGCCCGATAGAAAACCATTTTTTAGGCCTGGAGCTCTCCTGCCGAGATTGGCAAGAGCGCTTGTGAACTCAACTGGGATTAAAGATGGCTTACTCCTCGATCCGATGTGTGGCACTGGAACGATACTTATCGAAGCAGGTCTGATGGGAATAAATTTTTGCGGAATTGAAGCGTTTCCGAAGGTGGCATACGGGTGTGCAGCCAATCTCAGACACTATAGCCTTGCTCTGAACCTTCTTCTGGGGGATGTGAGGAGATTGTCTTTTGTTGATTCATCTTTTGATGCAGTTGTTACAGACTATCCTTACCTTCGCTCTTCTAGGAGCTTTGGAGAGCTGGAAGAACTCTATGAAAAATCCATTTTTGAGATTGGCAGAGTATTGAAACCCGGAAAAAAAGCTGTTTTAGTCTCCAACAGAGATCTCGAAGATTTTTTGGATGGTTTTGGCTTGGAAGCCAAACTAATCCAGCGAGTGCACAAAAATCTTTATAGGAGAATTTATCTAATTAAAAAATCAAATGGTTAATAATTAGGGTGTATGAGTAGCAGATTAATTGGCGAAATAATTATTTCTCAGTTTTCTTATCGCCCTCACTTTGCAGCTTGAAGTATTCGAGGATCTCTATTGGGATCGGGAAAACGATCTTCGTTGCTTGATCTGCTGCCGCCTCGTTTATCGTTTGTAGGATTCTCAGCATCATCGCACCTTTGCTCTCCATCATGATGGTTGATGCCTCTTTAAGCTTCATTGCTGCTTGCAACTCTCCATCGGCTCTTATAACCTTAGCTCTCCTCTCTCTTTCTGCCTCAGCCTGCATCGCCATGGCTCTCTGCATCTCTTTTGGAAGCTCAACATCTTTGATTTCGACGGCCGAAACCTTGATTCCCCAAGGATTTGTGGCCTCGTCGATTATCTGCTGAAGCTCAACATTCAGCTTTTCCCTCTCAGAAAGAACCTCATCAAGCTCTGCCTGTCCTATTACGCTTCTCAATGTAGTCTGGGCTATCTGGGCAGTCGCATATCTAAAATCGAAAACCTCTGTTACAGCCTTCTCGGGATCTACAACCCTGTAATAAACGACCGCATTGACCCTCACCGTAACGTTATCCCTCGTAACAACCTCTTGGGAGGGGACATCGTATGTAACCGTTCTCAGATCAACTATCATCATACTCTCAAGGATCGGAATTACGAAGAATAGCCCAGGACCTCTTGCACCAACGAGTCTTCCGAGCCTGAATATCACTCCACGCTCGTATTCCTTTACAACCTTTATACCTGAAATTATGAACAGTGCGATTACTATTCCTATTCCGACTAGGACTAGATCTACCATGGAACAAAATGAGTCCGATTTCATATAAGCGTTCCTGTCGTATAGCGCTGTGCCTGTTTTTTCAAATATCTCCTAGCTATTTCCTAGCCATTCCCAGTCATCCTGGGTAAAATTCTAGGGAAAATAGACAAAAGTTTTTATTTTAGAAGTTTAAGTGATATTGATGAGGCTATCGATGCTTGCAGCCATAGCCGTTTTGGTTGTACTAGTCTTTCCCTCTTCTGCCATCATAATTGAACCCGACAGAGTGGAGTATCTGGTTGGTGAGACGATAAAACTGAAGGTTTATACTGTAGGCAATGCAACCATTCAGCTGATAGGTAACGGTAGCGTTGTTTGGGAGGAAGAGGTGGATGAAAGTGGGGAAGTCCTAATTCCAACCGCTGACCTAACCGAAGGAAATTACACGATCTATGCCAGCGATGACAGGGGTGAGACAATCAAATCAATAAGGCTGAAGGCCAGTGAAGCTAAAGCAAGCCTTTACATCTACTCCAAGATCGAGGGAAATTTAACCATCTGTGGAAGAACGGACATTCCCGATGGGCACAGGCTACGCATAGAGGTGGATGGAGCGAGCAAGGAGGTCGAAATTAATAACGGCTTTTTCTGTTCAAAATTTGAAGTCGAAGAGGGGGTTTATAGTGTAAGAGTTCTTTTTGGTAATCAGCTATTAAACGAAACCAAAGTCTATGTTGAAGGTTTTAGAATCCGGTCAGTAAGATTCCAGCCGGAGATATTCGTTGGAGAACCGTTAAAGATCAGGGTGAGTGCAAATTTAAAGGATTTTAATGTTAAAATCGC
>QMZD01000355.1 GCA_003662985.1 Archaeoglobales archaeon
CAGCTCATTCAGAGTTTCTATACTCAAGAGACTTATTTTGTCCGCGAATCTTATCAACTGAATTTCCCCATCTCTTTCGACCTCGATCATGATTGATTGTTGATTCCAAAATTTAAAAAATTGGTGGTATCACATCTTTCTTAGAAATCGAAGGAGGGTTAAAGCCCCAGGAACTGAAACCCACCCCATGCAGCTACAAAATTCCTCCACAACTGAGAATAGAGAGCTATAAAAACGAAGGAAAAACAGGGAACATAGCATTAATGTAACTACTAGTTTCTATCTTTTGGTGCATAACCGATACTAAGCCTGACCGTTTGTGGGGAAGTTCACTCTAAAAATGTCAGAACTCCTAAAAAATCTTACTAACCTATGGAAGTAGATGTTGATCCAATAAGACAGATGGCCTTTTCATCCGTCAACCTATCATGCCTTTTTGGCATTACCTCGTTATCCACGAATCTTTTTATCTCTTCTGCCATCATTATCTCTTCGTCGGTGCATAAAGCCTCGGGATACTTATATTTTGGCGATAGCTTATACTTATAATTAAGTAGTTTTAAAGCATCATTTAAACTTCTGTCTTAGCACTTTTTTATCGATTTTTCCGACACTAGTCTTTGGTATTTCTTCAACAAATGCAAATTTCTCTGGTATGGCCCACTTTGTTATCTTACCTTCTTCTACAAACTTCAATAAATGCTGCTTAAGTTCCCCCTCGCTTGGTCTCTCTTCTGCAGGCACTATTATTGCCAAAGGCCTCTCACCCCACTTTTCATCTGGCACACCTATAACTGCAACTTCCCTAATTTTTGGATGGAGGCTTAACAAACTTTCGAGTGTAAGTGATGAAATCCACTCTCCACCACTTTTTATTACATCCTTTAATCTATCTACAATTGTAACATAACCGTATTCATCCATCACAGCAATGTCGCCTGTGTGCAGCCAGCCACCCCTCCATAGCTCTTTCGTCTTTTCCCCATTTTTTAGATAACTCTGAATTAGCCAGGGAGCTCTGACAACAATTTCACCCATATCTTCCTCATCAGGTTTAACTTTTGTAAAATCCTCATGTACAACTTGCAGATACACGAGCGGAATTGGGAGTCCTGTTTTTATAAGGTAATCCACCATTTCCTTGTCGCTTAAGTTCTGTAACTCTGGCTTGATTACAGCGAGTGTAAGAACTGGACAGGTTTCTGACATTCCATAACCTGTCATAACTTTTATACCTTTATCCATAGCTCTCAAAGCAAGACCCTTAGGAAGCTTAGATCCACCGATAATTACCTTCCAACCCTCGAACTTCATGCCTTCAGGCAGGTTATCAACTACCATCTGGAGTATTGTTGGCACGCAGTGGCTGAAAGTTACTTTTTCCGTTTTGATTAGCTTTGCAATCATCTGTGGTTCATATCTACCCGGATAGATCTGTTTATATCCAAGAAGCGTTGTAACATATGGTATACCCCAAGCGTGTACATGAAACATTGGCGTTAGAGGCATGTAAACTTCTTGATCAGTTATTCTCGTTGGAGTTGTATATCCAAGATTTGCTATTGCAACAGCAAGCGTATGAAGTAGGATGTGTCTATGGGTGAACCAAACACCTTTTGGTTTACCGGTGGTACCTGTTGTGTAGGCAAGTGTTGCCATCATGTTTTCATCGAAATCTGGGAATTCGTAACTATTGCTTGCTTTTTTAAGCATTTCCTCGTATTCTAAATCAGTCAATGACGTTTCAGGCATTTCATTGTCAGTTATTATAACATACTTTTTAACTGTTGAGAGTTTATCTTTAAGAGACTCCATTAAAGGTAGGAAGTCTTGGTTAACAAGGACAACCTCATCCTCAGCATGTTGCATCGTGTAAAGTATGTCTTCTGGAGAAAGCCTAACGTTTACAGTGTGTAATACCGCTCCCATCATCGGGATAGCATAATAGCACTCTAAATAGCGGTGCGAGTCCCACTCAAGCACAGCAACCTTCGTCCCCTTTTTAACATCCATCTCTTTAAGTGAATTTGCAAGTTTGTGTACTCTCTCATACATGTCTTTGTAGGTGTACTTCCACACATCTCTATAAACAATTTCTTGCTTCGGAGCGTATCTCACTCCACTCTCCAAGATGTGCTTTATCAAGAGCTGGTACTCATACGCTTCACTACCCATTTCAACCATCATACCACCTCCATCTTACTATTACCTACATTTCATAGGACCCTCAACCAAAAACTTCGAATAAAATCCTGGTTTTATAAAACCCTATGCAATCATCACATTCTACTATTTTCTAGTTTTTATCATTTAAATTTTTGGTTCCGAAGAGAAAGGTATAGTTTTCTAAAATCATTTTCCTCGAGCCAAGTATAATCCAATATTCTTTCAGCAGGAAACTCTCTTAAAAAGCCTGAGAAGATTCTCTAATTCCTCTAGATTAAGGCTCATGTGAGGTCTTTTATTGTTATTTCACTCTGTGAACTCACCTATGGTATCAAAATACTCTATTTTAGCCTTAAACGTCCCCATAGAACTTCTCTCTTTCCAGTTGTTTGTGAAGGTTATGGTTTACTCATCTTACAATATATTGGTGCTGTTACATCTTCCTTGGAAATTAAAAAGGGCAGGGATTTATCCCCACCCATGCAGCTGCAAATAGAAATACCCTTACAGCTAACAATAGACATCCAGAATAAAAAGATTCCCATTC
>QMZD01000356.1 GCA_003662985.1 Archaeoglobales archaeon
GAGCGGATGGTGCAACTTATGCAGCTTGCGAGTATGCTGGCGAGACTATCAGAAAAATGGAGATGTCTGAGAGGCTTACAATGAGCAACATGGCAATAGAGATGGGTGGCAAAGCTGGAATTATAGAACCAGATGAAGTGACGGAAAGATACCTCTCGAATATCATCGAAGGTTATGAAACCCCCGACTGGGTTTACAGCGATGAGGAGGCGAGCTACAAAAGAATTGCAGAGCTGGATGTGACCGATCTCGAACCGCAGGTTGCCTTACCGCACAGAGTTGATAACGTCGCTAACATATCGGATGTCGAGGGAGTGAAGGTTGATCAGGTTTTCATTGGTTCTTGCACAAACGGAAGGTACGAGGATTTGAAGATTGCTGCGGAGATTTTAAAGGGAGAAAAGATTGCCAATGGCGTAAGATTGATAGTAATCCCGGCAACGAGAAGCATATACCAGAAAGCGATGAAAGATGGAATTCTAGAGATTTTCGTTGACGCTGGAGCGATCGTTGAGTTTCCAAGCTGTGGGCCGTGTATGGGTGGTAGCTTCGGCCTTATCGCTTCAAATGAAGTTAGCGTCTCGACATCCAATCGAAACTTCATTGGAAGGCAAGGAAGCCCCGAGGGTAAGATATACCTTGTTTCTCCCGCAACCGCAGCAGCTACAGCAATCTATGGGGAGCTTAAAGATCCGAGAACCATATAGAGACCCGAAGTTAATTAAAGTTAACTTAAAATTCTTATATAATGATTTTTAGTTGTCTTTTCTCATTACAGTGCGAAAAATAGGGTAAATATCTACATTGAAAATTTTTTAGAAAAAATTTCATACCTATGTTTCCTGTGGAATGATGAAAAGGAAAAAATTATATACATGATTGTAATAACAGTAATTATGCAAGAAGTCCAGCTCCCAAGAGAGCTCGCTTTTATGATCAGAAACAGACTCAAATTAAAGAAGATCCCATATAAAGAGATTAGAATTGACAAAATCGCCCTAGATCAAAACCACGTGGGAGTAATAGAGGAAATCATCTCCGACCTTAGGGAAAGAGGAATTGCTCAGGCAAAACACTGAACTGTCTATCAGCTTTGAATCTATCGCTATTTATCGCTACTTTTCGAAAAGAATTTAAGTTGTTCTAATGTACCCATCTCAACTGGAGGTGTATGCATGGTCAATTTTGAGTTAACTCAGGAGCAGAAGGATATCCAGAAGGCTGCAAGGGAATTTGCAACCAACGAGTTCACAAAGGAGAGGGCTGAGGAGGCCGATGAAAAGGAGGAGTTTCCCTTTGATCTCTGGAAAAAAGCCTGTGAACTTGGGTTTATCGGGGTTCATTTTCCTGAAGAGTATGGCGGAGCTGGAATGGGCATATTCGAGAACATCCTGATCGTTGAAGAATTCTGCAGAGCGGACAGCACGATTGGGAGCGCCTTAATACTTTCAGATTTCTCATCTGAAGTTGTCATGCGTTTTGGCAGTGAAAAACTCAAGGAGGAGGTGCTACCAAAGGTGGCTGGCGGAAAAGCTATTACCGCCGGAGCCTACACGGAGGCTGAAGCGGGGAGCGATCTAACAGCGGTAAAAACCAAAGCTGAAAAGGATGGTGATGAATGGGTCATAAACGGAACCAAGACCTTTATTTCAAATGGAACAATCGCGGATTATTTCATCGTCCTTGCGGTAACCGATCCTGAAGCTAAACCGAGATATCGCGGCTTCACAACTTTTCTCGTGAGAAAAGATGCGGAAGGATTGTCAACAACCAAAATAGGAAAGAAAATGGGTATAAGGGCATCGCCTACAGCAGAGGTCGTTTTCAAAAACGTCAGGGTTAGTGAGGACGACGTCATAGGAGAGCTGAATCGCGGCTTCTACCATGTCCTTGAATTCTTTGATGAAAGCAGAATTGAGATTGCCGCTCAGGCTCTTGGCATAGCTCAAGGAGCTTTTGATAGAACGGTGGAGTACGTTAAACAAAGAAAGCAATTTGGCCAGCCAATCGGTGCTTTCCAAGCATTACAGCATAGAATTGCCGATCTCAGAACTCAGCTGGAGTGCACAAGACTTCTCGTCTATAAATCCGCCTGGAATTACGACCAAGGCAGGATAGATCCTGGACTAACTTCGATGGCAAAGTACTATGCGGGAAAGGTTGCCGTTAAGGTTTGCGATGAGGCAATCCAGATGCACGGTGGCTATGGATACATAGGTGAATACGACATAGAGAGAATTTATAGAGATGCGAAGATAACTGAAATCTACGAAGGTACAAAGGAGGTTCAGCTCAATACCATCGCAAAGGATGTTTTGGGCAAGTTCAAGTGATCAGATTCATCATATTTTTAAATTATTTTTTTTAATAATGAAAGTAAATCAAAAATTTTAAATTTTTTAGCACGGAGATTTAATGATAGAAATATGGGTGATAACAATGGATATTGATGAGGTCAGGAAAAAAAAGGAAGAATGGGATAAAAAATGCCTAAAACCATTCCTTGAAAGGTCAGGAGAGAGACAGGAAAAGTTCGAGAACCTCTCCTGGATTGAGATAGATAGGGTCTATGACCCTTCGAGTACGGAGCATCTAAGCTTTATCGATGATATAGGCTACCCTGGAGAGTATCCTTTCACAAGAGGTGTTTATCCCACGATGTACAGGGGAAGATTATGGACAATGAGGCAGTTCTCAGGTTTCGGAGCTGC
>QMZD01000357.1 GCA_003662985.1 Archaeoglobales archaeon
ACATACTCTCGAATTTCCTGGATAACCTCGTCAACATAAGTGACAAGATCGAAGATGCTGCGGATGTGATTCAGATTCTTAACGTTAGCCTTAGGTAGGGGGATATATCATTTTTGGAGTAATATCTTTAATCCCTTTAATCGCCGCAGCCTTTATAGCTTTCAGTATTGGCTCCAATGACTCTTCAAACTCCTATGGAATTTCCATAGGTTGCGGAGTTGTGAGTTTTAAAAGGGCAATTTACCTTCTGGCTTTCCTTGTGTTTCTTGGGATGCTGCTGCAGGGGCAAAACGTGATGAGAACCGTCGGAAGGGATTTGGTCTCCCTCAGAATCGAGATAATAAGTATCTCCCTGATAATATCTTCGCTCGCAATAGTCCTCTCAAACTGGAAAAAAGTTCCGGTGTCAAGCCATCAGGCGATAGTGAGTAGTCTTGTAGGCTCCGGATTCGCTTTTGGCGTTTCCGTTGACATGAACACACTTTTGAGGATTGTCGAATCATGGATAATCTCTCCCGTTGGAGCGTTTTTTCTTTCGATTGTTGTGTACAGGATCCTGGAATTGGGAACCTCAAAGATACCTCCGTTGAAGGTTGAAAGATATCTGAGATATCTACTCCTGCTCAGCGGGAGTGTTATAGCCTACAACACCGGAGCTAACGAGCTAGCCACCGCTCTGGGCCCAGTTGTATATTTCGGTCTCCTTACTCCCTTCCAAGCGGCTTTTATGGGAGCAATCCTCCTCTGGTTGGGAGCCTTTTTCCTTAGTGGGAGAGTTGTCGAGACGATTGGAAAGGGGATAACAGCTCTCGATCCATTTTCAGGCTTTGCCGCTCAGTTTGGAGCAGGTTTAAGTGTTCTTCTTTTTACAACTCTGGGAATGCCCGTTTCAACAACCTATTGCGTGATTGGAAGTATCATAGGTGTGGGGATGTTGAAGAGCACGAGAACGGCTAAATCCCCCTTCCTGAAGAGAATATTTTTGAGCTGGATTATAACTCCCGTTATAGCGATGGCCCTGGGCTACATTTTCGCAAAGTCGATTTACATTTAGTTCTGGTTTGGTTCTGGAATGGAAAAGATTTATTACCATCGAAGAAATTTCAACCATGGATAAATCATCTTACGGATCTGATAGACCAATTCTTCAGGTTGCGTTAGATCTCCTCGAGTTGAAAAGGGCTATTGAAATTGCTGGAGAGGCTGTTGATGGTGGGGCTGATTGGCTGGAAGTTGGGACGCCTCTGATAAAAAGCGAAGGTATGAATGCCGTTCGAAAGTTAAAGAAAAGGTTCCGGGACCATAAGATCGTTGCGGACATGAAGACCATCGATACCGGGGCTATTGAAGTTGAGATGGCTGCCAAAAGCGGTGCTGATATAGTGATAATCCTTGCCGCCAGCGACAATCCAACGATAGAGGAGGCGATAAGGGCTGCGAGAAAATACGGCTCAGAGATCATGGTTGATGTGATAAACGTCCCAGATCCGATTTCAAGGGCAAAAGAGCTCGAAGAGATGGGCGTGGATTACATCAACTGCCATATCGGAATAGACCAGCAGATGATGGGGATGGATCCCATTGAACTGCTCGAAGAGATGGTTAAAGTTGTAAATATCCCCGTGGCTGGAGCTGGCGGCCTAAACGCTGAGAAGGCAGCGGTCTGTGTTTCGAAAGGTGCGAAAATAGTCATAGTCGGAAGTAACATAGTAAAATCAAGGAACGTCACAGAATCGGCCCTGAAGGTTAGAAAGGCCATCGATGAAGCATGGCAGAAGACTGAGGTTGCTGAGGTAAAAAGAAAAGGCATAGAAGATGAAATCAGAGAGCTTTTCAGTAAGGTCTCGACTCCAAACATAAGCGACGCTATGCATAGGGCAAGGGCGATGGCAGATATATATCCCATTAACCGGGGGAAGAAGATCGTTGGGAAGGCTGTGACAGTTAGCACGATGGATGGCGACTGGGCAAAGACTGTAGAAGCAATAGATGTTGCTGGAAAGGGAGATGTCCTCGTTATCAAATGTTCTGGAGACAAGATCGCGGTCTGGGGAGAGCTTGCAACAAGGAGCTGCATCAACAAGGGAATCGAGGGTGTGATAATCGATGGGGCGGTTAGGGATGTCGATGATATTCGAGAACTTGGCTATCCGCTCTTTGCAAAAAGAGAGGTTCCCAATGCCGGGGAGCCAAAAGGTTTTGGTGAGATAAACGTCAGGATTTACTGTGGAGGTATAGAGGTCAATCCAGGAGATTGGATTGTGGCAGATGACAACGGAGTCATGGTTATACCCAAGCAACGAGCCTACGAGATTGCAAGAAGGGCGATGGAAGTAAAGAAACACGAAGAAAGAATCAGAGGGGAGATTGAAGATAAGGGAAGGACTCTGGCAGACATAGTCGAACTTTACAAGTGGGAAAAGGTTCAATAACGTTCAGGATTTGATAGAACTTAACGAACTTAGCGAAGAACGAGCCCGATCAGAAATAGGAGATTTCCTGCTTGTGGTCCTGGTTAAAGATATCTGTTTCCTAGATTATCCATAAGCATTTCACCTTTAATTGCAATTCCAGACACAATTATTAACCACTGATCAGCAAGAAATCCCCAATCTTTAGATTGTTGGGATGAATTGCGTCCAATCCTAAAACTTTTTTCCTCAACAAATAACTTTGAGTGGGTGGGGCATTTAGCGCTCTGCGCTA
>QMZD01000358.1 GCA_003662985.1 Archaeoglobales archaeon
ACAGCCTCCCTTTTCCAACCAAAAATTTAAGTATTTTCCACAAGCTTTAGGAATCATGGCTTCACCGGAAAAATCCGTCTTTCAGAGAGTTTTACTTCCCACCGACTTTTCGAGGTACTCAAAGAGGACTCTCGAATGTGGTGCAGAGCTTTTCAATATCGGAGTTGAAGAGGTGATTTTACTCCATGTCGGGACTTACGATCCCTTTATCCTGTCCCTTGCCAGAGTAGAGGTTGAAGATTTCATTAAAAAACTTGAAGAGGAGAGTGCTGAAAAACTCGAGGAGGCTGAAAGAATTGTGGAGGAAAAAGGTGTCAGAGTAAAGAAGCTGTTTTACGCAGTCTCCGGAGATCCGGCCGATAAGATTTTGGAGGTTGCAGATGAGGAAAAAGTTGATCTAATACTTATGGGATCGAGAGGACATGGTTTGCTTAGAAGTAAGCTCATAGGCGGGATTTCCGAATCTGTAGTTAGGAAGTCGAGTGTTCCCGTTCTCATCGTGAAGTTCAAGGTTGTGGAGGAGGCTGGAGAATACTACTGCAAGAAAACCTTCTCACGATTATTTGAGAAGGTACTGTTTGCAACCGATACCACCAGCGATCCGAACATCGTAGAGTTTTTGAAGAAAGTTGCAAAGATTGGAGAGGTGTATCTTGTTCATGTTGTGGAGAGGTCCAAGGAAGATGAAATCGAGGCGATGGTTGAGAGGGCGAACGAGGTTCTTAGAGGTTTAAGATCTAAAATAGGCCAGGGTGAGATAAGGATAACTTGGGGGAATCCCGTAAAGGAGATTCTGAAAATTGCAGATGAAGAAGGGATTTCTCTGATCGTTATTCGGTCTACAGGAAAAAATGGGAGTGATGAGAGCAAAGAGCTTGGGAGAACAGCTGATTCAATAATAAGGCATTCAAAGGTTCCTGTGCTGGTATTTAAGTAAGTTAAATAAGCCACACCAATTTGATTTTAAAGGTTAAAATATCTCCTGATCGCAATCGTTATATTCAAAAAGATCCAGCTTATTCAGAGGGGTCGTGGCGTAGCCAGGAAGCGCGGCGGGCTCCAGCGGTAATGATGATAGACGGGTCTGCTGAACAATGATGATCCGTTGGAGCGCTGACCCGAAGAGACCCGCCAGTCGTGGGTTCAAATCCCACCGGCCCCACTATATCGTGGGTTCTGTAGATTTTAAATTAGGAGCAGTTCCTGCTACCAGTGATACACCATAAAAGTCGGGAGAGTTTAAACATCGATAAAGAGTGGAAGAACAGATTCAGCTATAAGAAAGTTTTGTGATTTTCCTTGAATTCAACTTCCGTAGCTATCTAAAGCTAAATCTGGCCGATGTTTCAGGCTTTCAGAGATCGATAAATGAGAGTAATCAGGTACCAGACAACCGCGTTACATAAAAATAATTCCACACTCTTTCATAATGCTGAACATTTCAAAATCGAGGTTTTATTTATCGAAAATTGGTAAAATCAGGGGCAGAAAACTAAGGTAATTTTATAAGGATTTTAATACCTCCTCTCCAATCTCCTTACAACTTTTTCGAATTTTCTCATGAATTCATCAAATTCTACTGGTGGACGAGTGATGAACATTTCCCTCTCAAGAGGATCGTCAAGAATTTTCTCTATTGCAAGGCTCTCCATATTCTTCTCGATATTTTTCCTGTACTTCTGGAAGTACATCGCTGCTCTTATTTTTTCAACTATATCATCTCTAAGTTCCTCAATATTTACTCCATGCTTCTCTAGCATGAAAACATCGTAGAAATCTCTCAGCTTCTGGGCTCGCCTTGTCAGAATTGCCCTCACCTTTTCGCATAGAATTTCTTCTTTGCTGTAGACTAATACTTCAACAGGAGTGTAAAACCTTAGAAACTCATCAAAGTATATTCTTTCCTCCTCAAAAATTTTGTTTTCATCGATCAGGGTTCTTGCTATTCTTTTTTCGTGGTTGAAGATTATTTTCTCGACAAAATTCACCTGGATTTTTACAAGCTCGGAGTTCTTCCAGAGCTTGAAGGTAACCATCCTGTTTCCGCCACCGATCTCTATGTAGTTTTTATCACTCACATCATTTCGAAAATCAATTCCTGCTTCTTTAGCTATTCTCTCGAGAAGGGAGGCGAAATTCTCGGTTTCTTTCAAAAGCTCTCTCCTCAATCTCTTCTTTCCTAATCCATTCCATCTGCTCTGATCGATCCAAGTGAAATCTAGGTCGACGCTGAAGCGATAGTATCCGAAATAGCATTTAACAAGGCAGCTTCCTCCTTTGAAAAGGTATTTGTCACCCAGCTGAGAGGAAACAATTTCTTTCAGAATCCTGTGAATGAGGATATCCTTTTCTACAAGCGATGGCTTCCTTACACCAGACTTCTCAACCACAAATCCAACGAACTCAGACAAATCCGGCATTCTCCATCACTTTTCCTACAGCCTTAGGATAGAATTTCAGATACTCCACGATTCTCTTCTTCTTAACTTTATTCTTATATTCGCCCAGCATGGAGATTATTCTTTCCTCAGGCACAGACCTGTACCTTGAGAGGTAAACCATATCGAGAAGGGTTTTTTCCAAGTCAGAAAATCTTATTCCATCTCTCTCAACGATTCCAAAGCCAAAGAGGCTGCTTTTCAGCTTTATGAACTTCACACCCTCTCCGTTAATGCTGATTTCTTTCGGTCTGTA
>QMZD01000359.1 GCA_003662985.1 Archaeoglobales archaeon
ATTGTAAAACACACGAACATCGAAGCTGATGGCAATAGAATAATAACTCCAAAGGTTGTTGAGGGTGATGATAAAGCGATTATCAGGGATAAGAGTGTTGATCTACTGTCTTTGCTCGAAAGCAACTCAATAGATTACGCCTTCGAATACAAAAGCGTGGCATTGCAGCATGGATTGAAGTTTGTTGAGCTTCCTGAGGAGATAAATCTGAAGAGTTTCTCTCTTACAGAGTGGTACGGGCAAGTAAGCATAACCGTATGGGAGAAAGAAGGCAATGAATTTGTGCAGAAGGAGCTGAAGGCAAAGCCAATAATCTACGGTGTTACAGTCCTGAGGGATGCTCCCAGCAAGGAAATAGCGATGAAATATCTTTCCTTCCTGCTGAGCGATAAAGGAAGGGAAGTGTTCGCAAGAAACCATCAGGATTTCCTTGAGAAACCAGTAGCCTTTGGAAATATACCGGATGAAATTAAAGATTTAGTTGAGGTGAAGAGTGTAAGTTCAAGCACAGAAACAAAAAAAGAGACTAAAAAAGTAGAACTAACAATAGTTGGACCGAATAATGAGGTAAAAGAACTTACGATGGATGATATCAAGAGTCTTCCAGCAGTTGAGGGTAAAGGAGGGCTAATAACGAGTACTGGAGTGGTAAAAGGACCACATACGTATAAAGGGGTTCCCCTTGCAGAACTTCTGAAGCTTGTAAATGGCTTATCTCCAGAGTGTGACGTTAAAGTCGTGGCAGAGGATGGCTACGAAATGCTCTTCACTTACGATCAAGTTATGGGACATAATTTCACAACCTATGATACCCAAGGAAATGAAGTACCACCCAAAGGAGATCTAACGCCAATACTGGCCTATGAAATGAATGGTGAGCCGATAGAAAAGTCTGGCCCATTAAAGATAGCGATACTAAGTTCTGAAGGTCAAATTACAGAAGGTCACTTCTGGGTAAAGTTTGTTAAAAAGATAGAGGTTGTTCCAAAAACAAAAACGTGGACTCTAACTCTCAAAGGCGCAATTGAGGAAAAACTAACCCTTAACGATTTCGTCAGTGCCTTGAAATACCATGGTGCAAATTGGACTGATGAAAATGGTCAGACTTGGACAGGAATACCCCTATGGCTCCTCGTCGGAAGAGTGGACGATGAAAACAAGCATGAAGATGGGGCGTTTAACGATGAACTCGCTAAGAAAGGTTACAAGATCAAGCTTATAGCGAGTGATGGATATACGGTATTACTCAACAGCACGGATATTATAAGGAACAACAATACAATTCTAGCGTTTGAACTTAACGGCGCACCACTTCCAGAGAAATACTGGCCATTAAGATTGGTGGGAGACATCGCGAAGAAAAACAGAATAGGTCAGGTTGTTGAAATAGATCTCCTATTTAACGAAAGCTAACGGATGACAGCTGACAGCTAAGATCTCTCCAAGGTGCATCTATGAGGTATAAATCCCTCTTTTTACTTTTTGCAGTTTTTTTGATCGGCGGACTTATCTGCGGGATAATTCACTCAGTGAACCAAGTAAATCAAAATGAGGAAACTCCCAAAGCTAAGCTTAGGATACTGACTGCTGGAAGTTTAATGGTTCCCCTCAGCGAGGTTGAGAAAGCTTTTGAAGGAGAACATCCAGAAGTGGATGTTGAGATCGAGGGGCATGGAAGCATTCAGGTGATCAGACACATTATTGATCTAGGAGAGAAGGCTGATGTAATCTTTGTGGCGGACTATTCCTTGATACCAGATCTGATGTTCAACAGGAAGATGCCAAACTCAACCCTTCCCTATGCAGACTGGTATGCGAAATTCTCAACGAATGAGATGGTCATAGCTTTCACGAACAAAAGCAAATATGCTAATGAAATAAGCTCTGATAACTGGTATGAAATTCTAGCTAGAAAAGATGTTAAGTTCGGCTTCAGCGATCCAGTTTTGGATGCCTGTGGCTACAGAACACTGATGCTCATCCAGCTTGCTGAAGGTTACTACAATAACAGGACAATATTCGAGACGTTAATAAGCAAAAACTTTAACCCAACTTTCTTCGTTGAGAGTGATGAGGGCGATAGTAACTACACCATTTACGTACCCCAAAAAGTTAATCCAAAAACTGATAAGGTTGTGATAAGGAGGAGCAGCATTCTACTAACGCCACTTATAGAGACGAATTCTATAGACTACGGATTCATCTATTTAAGTGTTGCAAAGCAGCATGGTTTAAATTACATTAAGCTCCCACCTGAGATAAACCTAGGAAGTGAAGGCCAGACAGACAATTATAAAAAAGTCAGGGTAGAGTTCCAATTCCACAGATTTGAATACATACCCGCTGTAAAGACCAGGATTGGGCTACCCATTGAATATGCACTGACGATCCCCAACAACACACCCCATAAGAAGGTTGCAATCGAGTTTGTAGAGTTTTTGTTAAGCAAGAAGGGAAGAGAGTTGTTTTACAAAAATTATCAGAAGATTTATGAGAAACCGGAGATGTTTGGGAATACAACAGAGATAACTGAGATGAGACTTAAGGTGGGATGATATCAGTTGGAGATGTGTGGTGATGCCAAGAAGAAGTTACGTTGAAGTTTTCTTCGCCATTTTCGGATCCTTTTTGGTTATTTACATAGTCTTCCCTATAGCATTCATTTTAATAAGACAGCTGGCATATCCTGAAATG
>QMZD01000360.1 GCA_003662985.1 Archaeoglobales archaeon
CCCGGTTATTCTTTACAACGTTCCGAAGTTCACAGGCTTGGATATGGATTTGGAGGTAGTAGTAAAATTGGTTGATGAGTTCAGCCAGATAGTTGGAATCAAAGAATCCGGTGGATCGATAGGCAAGATTACAGAACTCGTAAGGTTAGTCGGTAACAGAATTTCGATTCTGGCTGGGACAGGAGATCTAATTCTGCCTACCCTCATGATGGGAGGCGATGGAGGGATTGTTGCAGTAGCAAATGTTGCACCAAGGCTTTGCGCTAACCTCTATCAAAATTTTAGGAGGGGAGAAATTGAAAGGGCAAAAGATTTACAGGCTAAACTGATTCACCTCAACGAGGTGCTCGTAAAAAAGTTCAACCAACTTAGTGCGATAAAGGAAGCTTTGAACATTTTGGGTTTACCAGCTGGCTTTCCACGTCTTCCGGCATTACCGCTGGGAGATGATGGAAGAAATGAGATTGAGCGGACACTTGGGTTTGTGGGGTTAAAATAGTCTGGATTTTTTCCTCTTGTATCTTATCCACAAAATCAAAGATCAAAAATTCAACAAAACTATTGAACAAAACTATTATCTTCCCTCAATTTATCGCATATCATGGATACCATGGATAATTTCGACGTGACGATTATCGGTGCTGGGGTTACCGGTTGTTTTATAGCAAAAGAACTCTCAAAATACAAGCTAAAGGTTCTTGTTGTTGAGAAGGAGCCAACGCAAGCTATGGGGCCGACGAAGGGGTGTTCAGGCATCATTCATGCCTTTCAGCTACCTTTCAACTCTCTAAAGGGAAAACTCTGCCTTGAGGGAAATAGATTAATGGATGAAGAAGCTAAGGAGCTTGGATTCAGATTCAAAAGGGTTGGACTCATTCTCGTGGCAAGATCAATTCTGGCAACTCTGATTGCCAAACTGATAAAGTTCTATTTCTCGAGATATGTTGAGGTAGAATACTTAAGTAAGGAAGAAATAAGAAAGCTCGAACCGAACGTTGGGAAGATAAAAGGTGGCCTTTTTTTTCCAAATGGAGGAGTGGTCAATCCCGTTGAAATGACGTTCAAAGCTAGGAGATTCGCTGAGATCAATGGAGTTGAATTCAGATTTGAAAGGAAAGTCGTTGAGATAAAAAATGGGACAAGAAACGGGAGAAGAAAAGGAGAATATGAAATCGTTCTCGAATCCTGCGAAGGTGACAAAGAGACCGAGGTTATTTCTTCTAACTTCATTATAAACTGCGCGGGCCTCTATGCCGATGAAATCGCAGCCATGGTTGGTGATAGGTTTGAAATAACCCCTGGAAAAGGTTCCCATATTGTTTTTGAGGACAAAAGTTTTTCCTCACATTTGATGGCTGCAATCCCGTTAATACCTGAGAGAAGGACGAAAGGAGGAGGATCGCTCGTAACAATCGATGGAAACTTAATCTGGGGTCCAAACTTAGTTGACATCAAAGACAAGGAAGATAGAAGCGTAAAAAAAGAAGAGGTAGACGGGTTGATTCGGAAACATTCAAAGATCTTCAGTAAATTGCCTGAAAAAGCTATAAGCGTTTATGCTGGAGTTAGGGCGATTGTAGGCAAGGATTTCATAATAAACTCCCCAGTAAAAAACTTCATTAATGTTGCCGGAATTCAGTCTCCAGGTTTGACGGCTGCTCCAGCTATAGCAAAGCTTGCTTTACGAATGCTTAAAGATATGGGTCTGGAATTGAAGAAGAAAGAAGAGGTAAAAACGGAGGTAACACCAAAGACATTGAAGACTCCGAAGACTTTGAAGACTGAAACAAAATCTAATAAAGGAGACCTGATTTGCCATTGTAGGCTCGTTTACTCAGAAGAAATCGAGGAGGTCATTGAGGAGGGAGCGAGAACGCTGGATGACATAAAGCATTTGACGGGGGCTACAATGGAGTGCGGAAGATGCCTGCCCGATGTTCTTGGTCTAATGGATAGGAAAGGGGTCAAGCTCAGAAAAGACACGTGCAATAGCTACATAGTCTGGAAGGATTAGGTGGGGGAAATGGATGATAAGGGTGCTAGAATGAATAAATCGGATGAGACCCTCATCGTCGGAGGAGGTTATTCAGGGGTTTTGCTAGGAAACATCCTCGCTGAAAAGGGGTTTAGACCGATTATATTCGATTCATTCTGCGGAGGGGGAGAGATAGAAATCTTTTCGAAACTTGAGGTTTTGAGGGAATACTATAGAGAGTTCATTGAGGAATATGAAACCCTACCCCCACGAGTTCAAATTTTGAAAACAACGGTTGTAGAAGTAGAGAAGGGTGAGAAATGGAGGGTAAAGACTTTAGATGGTGAAATCCAAGAGTATGATGTTGTCTTTATATGCACTGGCTGTTACGATTCAAGATCCCTAACTTGTAAAATCTTTGGAACAAGGCCCGCTGGGATTTTCACTCTCCAGAACGCTTTGGACTTAATTTCGAGGGGTTACAGGATAGGTAAAAATGTTCTGCTTTATGGGAAAGACAGGATTCTTGAAATTGTCGGGGAAATGCTAAAGAAACAAAGATACGATTGTCAGATCGTGGAGAGTAAAGAGATTGAGGTTTTCGGGGTTGAGAGGGTCGAGGGCATAAAATTGGATGGTGAAATTTTCAGATGTGACACTCTCGTATACTTCTGCGGGAGAGAGGAATTTAACCCGCTTGGGTTGGAAGGAA
>QMZD01000361.1 GCA_003662985.1 Archaeoglobales archaeon
ATTAATGCATTGTCAGAAATTCCTCCTCTTGGACCTTTTCCTTTAATTGAAATTTTACCTTCGCCCTCCAATTCCCTTATTGCCTCACGATAGTGGCTTTTAATGAAAGCTGTGTCCATACAGGATTCATATATAATATCTCTAAAACTCAATGTCCTCCCTTTAAATTTACTTAGCAAAAATCCCTTAAGTTCTGATATCCCATCACATTGCATCAAAGTTAGTTGCCCCTCTGCAGGACCCAAATAACCAAATCTCCCAGTAGTTCCAGCTCTGTACATTATCTCTTTCATCAACTCACATCCCTTCGGATGGTTGGTGGCATGTATTAGATAATAGGTTGTCTGCAGTCTTTCATCTGCACTCACCTTAAACGGGAGAGTATAGCTAACTCTAGCATCCAAATGGAGTCTATCTCTGTATAATTTCAGCAAGGCTTGTTCTCTTGGAAGATGTGAGTAGTTTTCTGATAACAGCTCTGACACTCTTTCTACCCCGTACAATTCTTCTATGCTGATTCTGTGTTTCGAGCTCTCTAAAAATCTAAGAACGTCTCTGACCATGAATGTGATAAATACTTCGACTCTCCTAATTGCAAGTAAATCCTTGATTATTTGGAATGGAACACCCTTGAATCCAAACGGATCAATGAAAAAGAAAGATGGGGCTAATTTTTTTCCTACCCTCTCTATAACCTCCTTAGCAACGTTTGCGAACTCATTGTTTATTGATCTCACTTTAATTCCTTCATACTCTTCCGGATTTGCTTTTATAGTTTCATCAATCGTGTTTTTGAGGTTCTCAAAATTAGAGGGATTCTTTTCTATAAAAGTGCAAACTATCTCTTTTAAATAGGAAAATTGTTTTTTCAGTCTACTTGCGGTTTCTAAAGCTATAAGCGGAGATCCCTTCTCGCCTCCCTCATATATACCTCTACCAGCAAAACAATCAAAATAACATATGCGAGGATACCATCTCCCAAGAATTCTAATCCATCCGCTTAAGTACTTACTTAGTATCTCATGTTTTACTTTAGTGTGCTCTCTATAGACCCACTTTTCAATTGCATCATCCGACAAGGGCACTTCCCACACCCAATTTTAATTGTTAAATTTTCTTTTTGTTTACAGCAATTATTTTAGCTTTATGATTAAAAAATGCAATTACATCTAATCTCTCTATAATCAGCACCTAATTCTTCCCACATTTTCAACGTCTCTTTACAGAGTGCCACCTTGGTGAAACCGTATTCCTCCCTTAACAAATCTATTATGAACTTGAAAGATTCTTTTCTGGTATCAAATCTGGGTTTTAACCCCCAATTGCTCTTCTCCTCAAGGTAGCTAGCCCACGAAGTATCTTTTGCACATCTTATCGTTGTGGATAAACCCCTTAAAGTTCCAAGGGTTATCCTCTCGGGCTCGAAGCTACTAAAAATGGCTCTAATAAGTTCTTGATAGTAGATTCTCCAATTTTCTACTGGCACTATCGGATCTATTCTCACCCTTACAGGATATCCACATTCGTGTAGTTTAGCCGCCGCTTTGATTCTTTTGCGAGGTGAAGGGGCACCAATTTCCCACCTCTCAGCAACTGGAATTGCATTGATACTGAAACTTACAATAACATTTTCAGGCTCTATTCTGATGAGATTATCTACCCTATCTGACTTTGTCACGAGCAACAACTTGTAGTTATTTTGAGTTGCAAACAGCTCAATCAATCTTTTAGACGCCGGGGGGTTCTGGTTTTCTCCTATTAGAGAATCACACAGCTCTCCTGCGTTCAGTATTTCTGGCTTGGAATTGTGTTCAAACAGTGCGTTAAGGTGGAGTGATATTTTATTCCAGTCCTTGATAAATGGTCTTTTTCCTCTCTCTAAAAATCTGAATGTGCCTTGCAAGTAGCACCACGAGCAGTTGAAACAGCAGCCATTCGCCCACTTGAGTTCGAGAAAGTGCGGGCAAACAACGTCAGAGGGTTTTTGTGGGATTGGTGTCCTGTCGAATAATTTAACGATCGATCCATCTCCAACTTTTACCACTCTCTTTTCCCGTTTACCATATAAATTTGGAACAAAATCAAAGAATACCTTCGGCATTTCTCCTACATTCTCACCATCTCGATTTAACTCTTTCTGAATCTTCTTCTGGCTTAGCCATCTGTTTAAAGTTATCATTCAATAAAAATTATAATGGTTTAAATAACAACCTTTCGAGTACTCTGAAAGTGTTTAGAGTTCAATGATGAGGAATATCTTGAAAATGTTATCTATTTATCAATCACTTATCAAGATTAGTGTATTTTCTGTACTCTCCCTTGGATAATTCTATCGGATACTTCTCTTCGTTCTTTTTGATTTTGTCCGATATGGCTTCTTCTAAGTTTATGTTGAGTTCATGGGCTAGAAGAAAAAGATAGATAGCCACATCTGCCACCTCTTCCTCAAGTTTAGGTTTTAAATCATCAATCAAAGATATGATTTCTTCATCACTTTTCCATTGAAAGAGCTCAAAGAGCTCTCCTAACTCGACAGCTATAGAAATGGCAAGATTTTTCGGTGTATGGTATTTTTTCCAGTCTCTTGCATCTCTGAATCTAATGATTTCTTTGGTAAGCTCTTGAATGGAAACCATGTTTTTAACATGAAACTGTTCCGTAAAAAGATTGACGGTTTTATTC
>QMZD01000362.1 GCA_003662985.1 Archaeoglobales archaeon
CTATTTTATTCGGCAGGGTGGTGAATGTAAGGAATTCTGGGAGGACTATCTGCAGCAGAATGGGGAAAGAGAAATACTATTTGTACTCGGTATTGGCTTTGACCCCAGGATCGATATAGGTTTGAAAACAATAGTTGATGCTGGCGCTGAAAATATTAATTGTCTTGCATTCAAGGTTAGTGAGGGTTCTGATTCCCCTACCAAAGAATATGATGAATTGGTAGAGAAAAACTATGAAAGAATTCAGGAGTTAGTGGGTTGTAACAGTATTAGAAGTAAAACTATACAAATGTTCGATAAAAATAAAAGAAGAGTTGGCCCCAGAGAACTTATTAGAATTCTGAGGGATGAGAATTTGTTAAAATATCCAGATATTGTGCTAGACGTTAGCGCTTTACCGAGATGTATATTTTTTACAATAATAACAGAACTTTTGCAGTCTCTTACAGAATCCAAAAACTTCAAAAAGGAGAAACGAAACTTTCATGTGTTAGTGGCAGAGAACCCTGAGCTTGATAAGAAAATCAAACAGAAAGTTCCTGATGAAGAACCATATTCTTTACCAGGTTTCGGGAGATATATTAGTCAAACATCTTTAGAGGTACCTAGAGTGTGGATACCAATTTTAGGAGAAGGTAAAGATTACCACTTGAGAAGAATATATGACTCCATAAAGCCTGAAGAAGTTTGTCCGATGTTACCTTTTCCTGCAAAAAATCCAAGAAGATGCGATGATTTAATTAAAGAATATCGTGAATTTCTATTTGATGGTGTTCAAGTTGAGCCTCGAAATTTTATTTACGCTGCTGAAGACAACCCATTTGATGTCTATCGACAAATTGTGCATACTGCAACCCGATATAACAAATCACTTGAGTTGTTGGGGGGTAGTGTGACAATAATCTCACCCCTTTCGAGTAAAATTATGACGATCGGTGCAGCTATTGCAGCTTATGACTTACGCAAAAATAAAACTCGCGTTGGAATACTACATATTGATGCTTTAGGATACTCTCTTTCAGAAAAGATTGAAAAGCTAGAAAGTATTGCTAAACAGAGTGAGTTATTTTCAATTTGGTTGACTGGTGAGTGTTATGGTTGAATGGTTATTTACGGCAAGGAAACCAGCACCTGTAGTCTTCGGTACTGGGCTTATAGCCCTCGATGTGGTTTTTGGACGTGATAACATAAGAAGAGTGTGGGCTGGTGGTTCATGTGGCAATGTTCTAACAATTTTGAGATACTTAGGCTGGCAGTCTTATCCAATTGCAAATTTAAAAAATGATGAAGCTGCACGTATAATTTGTGATGATTTAAGCTATTGGGGCGTTAATACAGACTTGGTAGTTTGCAGTGAAAACGGAAGAACACCAATCATCGTTGAAAAGATAGGAAATAACGGTGGGCATAAATTTATGTTTAAGTGTCCATACAGTGGACTCAGTCTCCCAAAATACAAACCTATTGACGTTAAGCACGCAAAGAATGTTATATCGCAAATGGGGGACAAACCATCTGTTTTTTACTTTGATAGGGTCTCAAAAGCTACAATAGAATTGGCCAAAGAATTTACCAAACGAGGAGCCGTTATAGTATTTGAGCCTTCTACAATTAAAAATAAGAAGTTATTCCAAGAGGCTTTAGGACTTTGTCATATTTTGAAGTATTCTAGCCAGCAACTTAGTAAATTGAGGAAGATTGGCTCTCGTCCGATACCAATTTTAGAAATTGAGACTTTAGGATCGAAGGGTCTGAGATATCGAGTAAAAATAGACTCAAAAAGCTCTGAATGGAAGTTTATGGAATCATATAAGTTGGGACCCATAAAAGATACTGCTGGGGCTGGAGATTGGTGTACTGCAGGAATTCTGCAGACCCTATGTCAAAATGGTATGGTTGGTTTTAGAGAACTATTGACAAGCCAATATTTAGAGTTTGGTTTAAAATTTGGTCAAGCTTTAGCAGCTTTTAATTGTATGTTTGAAGGGGCAAGAGGAAGTATGTATTTTGTTAGTAAAGATTATTTATTGGATATAATACATAAAATTATGGCCGATGGTACTTCTAATGCTCCTAGAAGTTCCTTAGAATATTTTATAGATTACTTTCGGAAAAATGAAAATAAAGTGGGGAAGTTTGTTTTAAATGAGAATTACAAAGATTTGCTGGTACTTGCTAGCCCATGGCAAGATTTGTAGAGTGATATGAAATCTATTCTTTCTACTTTAACCAATCAGTCACCTAAAGCTCGGTCTTTTTATCTCCCACTCTTAAGACCACGATTCCCCACATATTCTAGTTATATTTGCATTGAAAGCTTCTTCTGTCCTTTTTCCTTCTTAAAAATTCATTTAACGTTTCCTTTTCCCTAATATAGTCCTTTGTTTCACTTTTAGCAATATACTCTCGTGAGACATCAAATTCATCTCTACTAGCCAAAAACTCATGAACCTTTGAGATCGATAATAGCACACTCAATTTTTCATAATCTCTCCAAGCCCTCTAAATCAAACCTATGGCAAAACTTCAAAACCCTGGATTCTAAAATCTGAATCAAAAGTAAAAACCTGTTTTAATTCCAATCTTTCCATCAGTGCAAAGCTAAGACAGTCTGTAAGATCTATTCTCTGATCATTATACATTCTAAAGTATTCTAAA
>QMZD01000363.1 GCA_003662985.1 Archaeoglobales archaeon
AACGAATTGCTATTATTTAAAAGTATAATCATGCTCGAGACATCCATGGGGGTAAATGGCGGGCTCAAGATCTCACCTTTTCTTGAAAACAGAGTCCGAGAATTCCTCAATATGGAAAACAAAATCAAAACAACCAGTGCGGGGGGAGGGATTTGAACCCTCGGACCCCTTCGGGAGTGGATTTCTCCCTAGGTCTTGAGTCCACCGCCTTTGGCCTGGCTCGGCAACCCCCGCTTTTAACCAATCTGCACTCGCTGGTTTTTTAAAATTTCTTGTTGGCAGATTGGATTACCATAGTTTAGGGGGTTGCTGTGAGTGGCTAAAAATATTCGGATCTCATCCCTACACTTTGAAAACCTTTAAAAATCTCTTAAGATACTTTCCCACATGAGTTCAGTCACGTTCTCAGAATCACCAGATCTGGAATCAAGAATAGAGATAATCGAAAGAAATCTTGTGGAGGTTGTTACTAGAGAAGAGATGATAGAGGTTCTACAGACAAAGAAGCCAAGAGCGTACGTTGGATACGAGCCAAGTGGAGAGATTCACCTGGGCCATATGATGACGGTAAACAAGCTGATGGATCTTCAGGAAGCCAGAGTGGATATTGTTGTCCTCCTTGCTGATGTTCATGCTTATTTAAACGAGAAAGGGGACTTTGATGAAATTAGAGAGGTTGCTGAGTACAACAAAAAGGCCTTTATCGCCCTCGGACTGGACGAAAGTAAAGTGAAATTCGTTTTAGGAAGCGAATTCCAGCTCGAGAGGGATTACGTCCTTGATGTTCATAAAATGGCGAGGATAACTACTGTAAATAGGGCAAGGAGGAGTATGGATGAGGTGAGCAGGAGGAAAAGAGATCCCGTGGTTTCTCAGATGATCTACCCGCTAATGCAGGCTTTGGATATAGCTCACTTGGAAGTTGATTTTGCGGTAGGAGGCATAGATCAAAGGAAGATACACATGCTTGCGAGGGAGAATTTGCCAAAACTAGGATATCCTTCCCCCGTATGCCTACATACACCCATTCTCGTTGGCTTAGATGGTGAAAAGATGAGTTCTTCTAAGGGCAACTACATCTCCGTCAGGGATTCACCGGAGGCTGTCAACCAGAAAATCCGAAAGGCATTTTGTCCAGAAAAACAGATCGAGGAGAATCCGATTATCCAGATTGCCCAGTATCATATCTTCCCGAGGTTCGAGAGTTTTGTCGTAGAAAGACCAGAGAAATTCGGAGGAGACGTAGAATATCGGACGTTTGAAGAACTCTTGAAAGATTACTCCGCTGGAGCTCTCCATCCAATGGATTTAAAATTATCCATAGCAAATTATTTAAACAAGCTCCTTGAAAATACAAGAAAGAAATTGGATAAAGCTTGAGAGGTGATCATCTGGGAGATGAAGAGGTAATCCGTGTAAAGCTTCCTGACAGACGGAAAAATGAAATGTTTGCCATAGTCGATACGATGCTTGGAGCCGGCCATATTAAAGTTAGATGTGAAGACGGAGTGGAAAGACTGGCGAGAATTCCAGGAAAAATGAGAAAGAAGATATGGATCAGAGAAGGTGACATTGTGATAATTGTTCCTTGGTCTTTCCAAGATTCAAGAGCAGATATCGTATGGAGGTATACGATCCCACAGGTCGAGTGGCTGGAGAAGAAAGGATACCTGAAATTTTAGTTTTTAAGCTAGGTTTTAGGTTTTAAAGCTGATCTACCTATTTTTCTCCTCTAACTGGTGGATGCATCCCAAGACTACGAGAATGAGCTATAAAATAAACAGACTTTCTTTGTAATACTTCATCATAATCTCAAAAATTTATTGCTCAATATAATTTTTCTAGATGATTTTTCTAGTTATGCAATACCAAGGAAAATGAGTAAAATCATAATCCTCGTCAACATAACAAGGATCATGCTTATTAACCCCCTTAAGACCCCCAATCTAAGCCCAAAAATTGAAATCCATTGTGGAAAATAAAGTCTAAGGTAGAGAACGGGCAACATAAAAATGCTACCAAATAGCAGAGAAATTATTGCCTCTTCTTTAGTTATAACGCCACTGTGGATTAGAGAACCTACCATTGAAAAACCAACTAAAGGAGAGGCTATATACGCTGCAATGGGTGGAAAGACAATTGGTGGGAGATTTAGAAGTTTCGCAAAAGGTGTAACATATTCCTCAATTCTTTCAATTAATCCAAGATTCATAAGTATGAAAACTACAAAAGTTACGGATAAAAACGTAAAACCTATCCTTCCAAATCTCTTTAGAGATTTTTTAGTAGCATTTCTGATTGATTTTTCAAAGACGACTTCTTCGACACTTACGCCACCTGCATCAATATCAACATTTCTATCCCTTAGAAGGATTTTCCCACAAACAATTACAAAGAGTAGCAAAACTAGCGTTCCAAGCCACAGCGTTCCTATGTAAACAATACCGACATACAATCCCAAAGCGGGTAAAATCACTGGTAAATGATACGTAAATGTCTCTTTTACAGGCACAACAGTTGTATTGAGCAAAGAAGCGAGAAGCACTTCTTTATCCGTAAGAACTTTGTTCTCTCTCAAATCTTGAAGCATAGTGTTTGCTGCAGTTGGAGAGCCTATTGCTGCGATGAAAGCTACCCCACACACTTGGG
>QMZD01000364.1 GCA_003662985.1 Archaeoglobales archaeon
AAGCTTGCTTATGAAGATGAGGTTTGAGAAAGATGTTTATGAATCGTTCATCGTTGAAGTTATGAAGCTGGATAAGGATATAAGGTGGGAGGTGAATTTACACCCATGATGGAACACGACCAAAAAATTACTATCAAACCAAATTATTACAATTGTTACTCTTATATATATTTGTAACATGATATGTTACTAATATCGAAAGATTTATTACTACACTTTTCTATTTAATAAATCACTTGGAGGTGACAAGATGAAAGGGAAGCTTGTAATAATTTTAGTAATCTCCCTAATCTCTGCTTGTTTTATTGGATGCGTAGAACAAAAAACTCAGGAGACGCCAAAAACAGAAGTGAAAGAGAAAACTCTCAAAATAGGGACGACTATGACAATAAAAACAGATAACATCTTTTCGGATTACTATTTCAGCATTTTAGCTAAAGATTTAACCCATAGAGGTCTTATAGCCATGGACTCGAATGGTGGTTTTATTCCCGATTTAGCGTATAAGTGGGAAACAAAAGATGGAAAAACTTGGACGTTCTACCTTGTCAAAAACGCTACTTGGCATGATGGAAAACCCGTTACAGCAGAAGACATCAAGTTTACAATTGAATATCTCACCGAGAAAGTACCAATTTACAAGAGACACTGGTCAATGATAGAAAAAGTTTCGTGTCCTGACGAGCATACAGTAGTAATTGAGCTTGAAGAGCCTACAGCAACTCTGCTCGTTGATTTACTGGTTATGAGAACACTTCCAAAGCATATTTGGGAGAAGGTCGAGGATCCATTAAAGTACGATGGTGATGACAAAAACATAGGTTGTGGTCAGTTCATGTTTGAGAGATTTGACCCTGCCGCTGGTACAATCGTCTACAGAGCAAATCCCGATTACTTTGGAAAAAAGGCGAATTTAGATAAAATCGTTGTAAAAATTTACAAGAACACAGACACAATGGTGATGGCACTTAGAAAGGGAGAAGTCGATACGATATACTTCTACGCTAGAGGATTAGACTTTATTTATGTGCCACAACTACTTCAGGAAGGAAACATCAAATTCATATTCGCACCAAATTTGGGAGTCGGATGTGTACTGTGGTTTAACAACCATGTATATCCCTACAACATAACCGAATTCAGACATGCTATAGGCTATGCCATAAACTACGAAAAGATAGTCGAAATGATAACCGCTGGATACGGTAAAGTTCCAAATGCCGGTTTCGTTCCAGAAGGCTGGAAATACTTCAAAGAAACAAAGAAAATGGAATACGATCAGAGTAAAGCAGGCGAAATTCTAGATGGATTGAAATTTATAGATGTCGATGGAGACGGTATCAGAGAAACCCCAGACGGGAAAGATCTGGAGATTGAGATCATTGTTAGATCCGATATAGCCCAAAATCTAAGGTTAGCGGAGTTAATCAAAGGAGATCTGGAGAACGTTGGACTTAAAGTAAAGCTCAAGCCAGTTGATTTGAACACCTTCCGGGCAATTGTTCGTGAGAAGTCACATGAAGTTCTCATATCCCGAACAACCGCCTGGGGCATGATGATGTGGGGTGGCTACGGAAGCGGATATATAGATGCAAGAAACATTGGATGGGCAAACGTTACAGATCCCGAGTTCTACAAAATTGTTGATAAACTGTTGATCTCAACTGACGAAAACGAGGTTAAAAAGTTTGCTTACAAGATTCAAGACTACTATGCCGAGAAGCTGCCAGTAATACCCCTGTACTGGGATGTTCACATTCAGCCATACAACGAGAAAATTCAGGGATTCGTGTTCAATCCGATATACGGAATACTCAATGATGAAAGTCTTCACAACGTGAAAATAGCCAGTTAAAAATTTTTTACTTTTATTATTTGTTTTTTAAATTAATGAGGAGAAGAACTATGCTCGATTGGGCAGATGAATGGAGGAGAAAATATGAAAATTCATCGTGGGTTCAGTACTTAAAGAGAAAAGGTACATCCAGCGAAGATTTCTGGGATAAATACAGGCTGTGGGATAAAAGTGAAGAGTATGAAAGGTACGTTAACTATCCGGGTTCAATTCTTGAGAGGATGATGAAATTCGTTGACCAGAACTCTCTAATCTTAGACATAGGTGCCGGAGCGGGAGCTTACACGATTCCTTTTGCAAAAGTTGCCAAAAGAGTAACCGTTGTTGAACCCTCAAAGGGACAGATTTCACGACTGATGAAAAGAGCAGAAAGGGAAAAGTTGAACAACATCGAAGTCATCAATAAGCGGTGGGAAGATGTTGAAGAGGAAGAACTTGGAAAATACGATCTCGTCAACGCCGCTTACTGCTTTCACATGCCAGATATCAAACTCGCGTTACAAAAAATGCTGAGGACTGCAAAAAAGGTTTTATTTCTCGTAAGTCTTGCCGACCATGGCTTTAATGACGTTTATGAGACGATACTTGACAAGTACGATGCTGGTCCTGGTTATATCTACTTATACAACATTCTCTATCAGATGGGGATTTACGCAAACGTGGAAATTGTTACCAGAGAATATCTCCTGCCCTTAGACTTGCAACTCGAAATGCTCCGCTATGGCTACGACATTACACCTAAAGCTGAAGAAAAAGTAAAAGCGTATTTAGATTCAACCAACAGGCTTGTTAAG
>QMZD01000365.1 GCA_003662985.1 Archaeoglobales archaeon
CTCCATAAAAGCGAAGAGTTGGTGATAACGGCAACCTTCCCAAAATCCTTCAGTTTTTCGATCTCGTAACCGATATTGGCATCGAGTGTTGGTTCACCATCAGGAACAAACGTTATGTAATCAATCTTAACTTTCGATTCCATCTTCTTTTTCACGTTTTCTATTATCTTTTCAGGATCAAAAAAAGTCTCCCGCTTGGTTTGCATCCTTTTTGTTCTGCCAATCTGACAGTAAACACAGGAGTAGCTGCAAATTTTTGGAGGGATATTGTTTACGCCTAGACTAAATCCTAATCGCCTTGAAGGCACCGGCCCGAATGCAATCATCTTAATTTCAATCGATCCAACAACGTTTAAGCTTTCACTTTGGTAGGCTTCAACTTCCAAACATGTCCAACGCCTTGTCGAACCATAACCCTTTTCATTACAAAAATTTATTCCCATTATGAACATACCTAAATGGATTTTAGACGTTTTTTACTCGTACCTTACATCCGAATTAATCTACTTTGATGGAGAGTACCCCATAGCAACTCCTGTAGCCACATTCTTTAATCCAACTAAAAACTCCATAATTCTCAGCACTTCTGTTTCCTTTTACAACAAGGTGAAATGCATCAAACAGAATCCGAATGTCTCAATTCTCTATTCAAAACATGAGTATAGTGGTCTCTCTGAGAAACCGGTTGTACTTGTTCATGGTAGTGCAAAGGTTCATGAAAAAGACTTTGAAAAAAACAACGCTTACCTTTCCAAACTTATTGAGGAGCAGAAAGAGACTTGGAAGAAAGAGGTATACATTAAAATGGGTAGAGAGCTCGACTCTTTCATAGGCAGACGTTTAATGGATTGGTATATGCTTAGAATTCTAATTGAGATTATCCCTGATGGGATAGTTTGCTGGAAAAAAGAAGCAAACATCCTCGGCTCCGTGGATGATTTAAGCAAAACGATCGGTTCGGTCAAAGGAGATGCGGTGTTTGCGTTTATGGGAGAAAAGTATCCAATTGGCATACCGGTTAAGCTGAGAAAAAGCAACAGAAAATTTTTGATCGAAAATCCTACTCTCAACTTAAAAGAGGGGCAAAAAGCCTGTCTTCTAATCCATAGCCACAACAAGTACGTGAAAGAGATAACCCTTACCAGATATAAGGGTAGGATTTCTAGGATTTCTAAGACTTCTAGGATTTCCAGGATTTCTACTAGAGAGGGAGAAATCGGAGAAATCGAGTTCATACCAACTTCCAAGTTCTCTTTTAAGCAGGGTGGAATCTTGAATTCTATCCGATTCATCCTTGATGGAAAGCGAAGGGCGAAGAAGTTCTTGGAAAGGTATAAGAAAACATGAAAGCATAAACGATAAAACCTTACTCGCAAATTGTAAATTTTAAATATTCGGGAGAATAGATGGAATCATGGACATAATTTTGGGGCCATCTTCACCCGCTCTTGGAAAAAGGATTTCACGGGCTTTGAACTCAAAAATAATCGGTGCTGAATTCAAGAAATTTCCAGATGGAGAACTTTATGCCCGTTTATCGAGTGAAAGCGAGTGTGCAGCTATTATCCAAAGCATTTGCTCGAATGATGATCTCATACTCTTAATTCTCTTGCTCGATGCTCTTGAGGAGGCAGAAAAAGTAGTGGTAATTCCCTACTTCGGTTATGCAAGACAGGATAGAAAGTTCAAAGAGGGGGAAGGTATTAGCATCAGGGCGATTGCTGGGCTGATAGAGAACTACACCGACAAAATTATCACTGTAAACCTGCATAGCGAGATGGCAAAAAGTTACTTCAAGAATATTTATGAGATTGATGCGATGCCTCTGATTGGAAGGATGTACAAGAATAAAGACGTTGTAATGATCTCTCCCGATCTCGGATCAGTAGAGAGGGTTAAGATCGCTGCAGAGTATGCAGACTGTGATTTCGACTATCTGGAAAAGAAAAGGATCGACGCAAGCCATGTGGAAATAACCCCAAAAGAAATAGATGTTGAGGGAAAGGAGATTGTAATAGTCGACGACATCATAAGCACCGGCGGAACAATAATCGAGGCTACGAAAGTTCTGAAAGATTTGGGTGCAAAGAGGGTTGAAGCTGTATGCGTTCATGCGGTGTTAGCTAACTATGCACTCTCAAAACTCTTCAACTCAGGAATAGATGATGTTATAGCTACCGACACCATAGAAAGAATAATTAGTAGAATAACCGTTGCAGATGAGATTGCTGAAGTGTTGCAAGATTTAAAGCCTTAAATCTTTTATTGCCATCTTTTTTGGAGATCTTGTGTTTCAAAATTGGCAAAACTGATTGTGAAGATGGAATTAAGGATAGAATTATAAAAGCAACTTATACATAATGCTTATGATAAATGTTTTTTATAAGATTGTTTAATTAAGGTCATTATGTAATCTAGATCTGAATTTGGTTTTATGATTATCTCTGTCCCCCAATCTTTATATGGTTTTGAAATATTCCTGTAATCGTCTAATTCATCTTTTTTTATCCAAAGAATGGCTCTTATATGCTTTTTCCTCTTTAGAAAATAAAACCACACAAACAATATTCTTTTTCCTGGTGAGAAACCTATGTAATATTTAGTAGGGCGGATCTCAATGTTATCTCCTAAATTCAAAATTCTCTCTC
>QMZD01000366.1 GCA_003662985.1 Archaeoglobales archaeon
ACGCTCTTCTTCTGCTTTTCATCGAGTGGCCTAGTTGGATGGTTCCAGTATCTTATACCCGTTGGGCCTTTAATGTAGAGGTTTCCAACCTCTCCAGCCTTACACTCTTCCTTCGTCTCTGGATCTATTATCCTAGCGATGTATCCAGGTACTGGCCACCCTATGCTTCCCGCTACCGGCATAGGAGCGCATGTATTAGATACGCAAATATGAACCATCTCGGTTGCGCCAAGAGATTCGTAGATGTCCATTCCGAACTTCTCCTTCCATTTTATCGCTGTCTCAGCTCCTAACGCTTCTCCTCCCCCTGTGCAAAGTCTCAGGCTTGAAAGGTCGTACTTCTTTATGAACTCATCCAGATTGGGGTTCGCAAGAATCAGCCTGTATGCTGTGGGTAGAGAGGAGAAGATCGTTATTCCATGCTCTTCAACGAATTTGAAGAAGTTTTCAACGCTGAATCCGGGCCAGATGCTTGTTGCAGCCCCATGGAAGTATGGGATCAGGCACCCGTTTCCGTATCCCATAGCAAAGCTTACCGGAGCGGGCCCACCAACTACATCTTCTTCAGTGAGCTTCCAGACGTATTTTCCAACGAGATAGACAGCTGCAAGAACGTTCTCAACGAAATGGGCACATCCCTTTGGCAGTCCGGTAGTACCCGATGTGTAAAGAACAATTGCTGGCTTGCCTGTCTCCAGCGGAACCGGATCGAATTTTGGACTCTCCTTGTAAACTTCGCTGAACGGAACGAAAGGATCCTCAAGCTTCTCCTGATCCGTGACGATTATCTTCTTCACAGTCTCTACTTCTGAAACTGACTCTTTTACCGCGTTAAATGTCTTTTCATCCCCGGTCACAAAAATCGCTTTGATCTCAGCATTATTTGAAACGTGGACGATCTCCTTCTTTGCCCACATTGGATTCAGGGGAACTGGAATTGCTCCAGCCTTCATTATACCGAAATTCACTGCAATCGCTTCCGGCATGTTACGCATCCTGAATCCTACGCGATCATATTTCTCAATACCAATTCCTTGGAGGAAGTTTGCAACTCTGTTGCTGAGAGTGTAGAGATCTCTATACGTAACGCGACGATCCATAAAGTAGACGGCAACCTTCCTTCCCCTTCCAAGCTCTAGATTTCTGTCCAGAATCTCTTCTGCCAAGTTCAGTTCTTTTCTGTCTCCGATATAGCTCTTTACCTCATCTGGCATTATCACTTCCGGCCAAGTGTCTTGTGGAACGAGGTAATCTAATATATCTCCCATTTTTTCACCCCTCAAATGGTTCTTGATCTCGGTTAAAAGTTTTTCGTAGTCTATCGTTTATATTTGCGATTGAAGGCGATAATATAAATATCTTTGAAATTTATAACAATTTATAACGATTTTATTCAGAGCAAATTTAAAAATCGAATAAGCCGAAAGTGAGTTATATCGATTTAACTGAGTTTTAATCTGTGCGGCTAGGAGATGTTTTGGTTAATCTTCTGAAGGAGAAATGTGTTGAGAGGATTTACACCCCGATTAGATTAGAAAGTAGAAACCCAATCCAGCAGATTGCAGTTCACGTTGCTAATGGAAAGGCAAATATCTGCAAGGCTGAGAGAGAGACCAGGTTTTCTTATACGCTGGATGGGAGGTTCGTGGAAAATGTAGCAGATGCATTTGCTGGAAAGTGCGATGAAAATGTAATATTGGATGGAAAAGAACTTGTTAGGGAGGCTGAAAGAGGGGGTTTTCCGTATGTAATCGTTGATTGCTCCTTTTTCGATTTGCACTCCGAAAAGGAGAGGTCAAGGCTAAAGGTACAGTTGAAAGCAATCCTTGGGGTTATAAGGGATTTTATGTGGGACGCTAAGCTTGTTATCACGGGAAAAGGCATGTCTTCAATCACATCCAACCTGTCATCTAACACGATATTTTACTCAAACACCGCTGAATTCATTAAGGAGAACTCGATTAAAAACATCATTTTGCTAGATCCGAATGCTGAAAAAGTTTTCACTGGGGAAAAAGCTGAATGCTACATAATAGGAGGGATAGTGGACAAATCAGGGAATAAGAAGGGGCTTACGGGAAGGATAGGGGACATGCTGGAAAAAGAGGGGATAGAGTTCGAATCGATGAGAATTGAGCTAAGAGGAGATGTTGTTGGTGTGCCTGATAGAATAAATGCTGTGGCTGAGATCGTTTTGCTTTCTGTTCTTGATGGTTTGGCAATTGAGGAGGCAATAAAAAAAGTTCAGAGCCCCCTTGTGGCGAGATGGAGGTTGAAGAAAGAACTTCCCAAAATTTCGAAAAGAGTAGACGGCAGAAAGGTCTTTAGATTTGTTAAAAAATCAGATTTCAAACGTTTTGATTGGCTAAACGTAACGTTTAAGGATTTTCTGGAAGTTTGCAGACAGCTGGACTTTCTTGTCCTTAGCGATAACCTATCGGCTGAAATAGAGAAGCTCGATTTCGATCCGGTAAAGAAAAGGTACATTTTCCGATAATTTGCCTAGGTTCTCTTCTTTGTTCTCCTAGTTATACCCTCCTTCAGTATTTTCATAAATGGAAACATCTTACTGTTTATTTTCGTATTCCCTTCTTTTATCTCATGAAGGATTTTTTTTGCTGAAAGTCCCGTTGAAAATCCCGTTGA
>QMZD01000367.1 GCA_003662985.1 Archaeoglobales archaeon
ATCGATGGTAAAATCATAACATCAAGGATGCCTGATGATCTTCCAGCCTTCTGTAGGGAGCTTTTGAAGAAATTGAAGGGTTGAGCAGTTTGTACCCTTGTCTGCTAAAAAGGAAAGGTTTTTTATTTTTTGGAACTAATGCGATAAAAAATGATCGGCAAAGCTGGTAAGTTTCGTATAATGGGAAACGCAGAGCTCTTCTGCCATATTGAGGAAGCTGTGAAGTACAACTTCTGTTATTTCATCCCCTATATCACAAGGAAAAGAAAAATTGAAGGGCGAAGGAAAGAGAAAATCACGCGGGAGAGTGAGTGGATCAGGACTACCCTTTCAAAAGATAAAGTTATACGGAGTCTCGGTTATGAAAAGCTGAATTTCAATCTAACGGTAAAAAGCAAAAGATTTCCATTGAAGGCAAAAGTGGACATGCTTGTAATCAGAAAGGATGACTACATACCCGTTTTTGCTAAATCCGTTAACTTTAGGGATGACTACAACTGGAAACTTGAAATCGTTGGAAAGGTTGTATTGCTTGAGGAGTTTTTAAATGCTGAGATAAACAAAGCTCTGGTTTTCTTTCTTGAAAACAGAGAATGGGTTGAGCTCTCGATTTTCCCATCGGAAAAACGTAACTTTATCCAGCTTGCAAATAGGATGAAGGAGAGACCACTTAAACTGAAAGACAAGAAATGTGACTCCTGTGAGTTAAAAGATGCATGCGCGGTGCTCCCTGGGTGGATTTGATGGCTTAAATTTGCAATTAGGTTCAAGTTTTAAACCAAAAAAGACGAAGCAAAAAATCTTTTAGGGATGTGTGTACACTGCCCTAACCTCACTCGATTCATTCCTAGCCACTCCCTCGATTCTGCAGAAAGCAAATCTCTCAAATTGAACAACCTTTCCAACCTCATTCACAACTGCCCTTTCAACCTTCCCTGAGTGGTCTCTCTCAGGAGCTAAAACTACACAATCCATCGAATCCTCCACAGGAAGCCAGTGGATGATATTCTTACCCTTCTTAGCTCCCTCGATTTTCCAGCCTGCGAACTTGAATTCCAGATTTCGCTTATCAATCAATCTGATGTTGCAAAACTCCTTCAACCTAATAACATTACCCTCTTCAAACCTTTTCAGATCGTTTTCAGAGATGTAAACCCTGTTTGAAGCCTTTAATGTCCTGAACCCTCCTTTAACCGGGTTCAATGGCAATTTGATGTTATTTTTGCCCTCTACTCCTTCTACTCCTGAAATTTCTATCAAAACGGGAGATTCAACGAAGAAATATCTGTTCGCCTTCTCATCTATGAGCTTTCTGTTCTCGGCATAGAGATTTTTCATGCTAACGGAGATGTCGTTCTCACCAACTCCCAAGGAGAGGAAGAATTTTTTAATCGCCTCACTTTCAAACCCCCTCCTCCTCAAAGCCCTCAGAGTTGGAACCCTCGGATCATCCCATCCAGTAAACGTTCCTTTCTCGATTTCCTTTTTAATCGAACTGGTTGAAAGCTTGCCGAACTCATGGATCTTTATCCTTCCCCAGTGCTTTGTAACTGGATACTCCCAGCCAAAGTATTTATAAATGTATTTCTGCCTTCTCTCGCTGTCAATCAGATCTTTGCCTCTTATTATGTGAGTAATGCCATGAAGATGATCTTCGATGGCTGATTCGAAATCAAGGGTTGGATAAACGATGTATTTATCTCCAACAAGGGGATGACTTTCAAAGATTATCCTGAATGCAACCCAATCCCTTATTGCCGGATCCTTATGCTTCATGTCGGTCTTTATTCTTATAACCGCCTCACCCTCCTCGAACTCCCCCCCAAGCATCTTCTCCCAGATATCCAGCGATTCCTCAGGAGGCAGATTTCTGTGAGGACATTCTATTCCACTGTCCCTGTACCTTTTGAATTCATCCTTTTTGCAGAGACAGGCATAGGCATGACCCATCTCTATAAGCTTCTCCACGTGCTCGTAGTAAACGGAGATTCTTTTTGATGCGTATACAACTTCATCAGCCCTATAACCCAACCAAGCAAGATCTTCGATGTACCATTCATACGCTTCAAGCATCGGTCTCTTCGTCCTTGGGTCGGTATCATCGAACCTCAAAACGAGCTTTCCATCGTAAATCTTTGCATACTCTCCGTTTACGATCATACCTCTTGCTGAGCCGAGAGTGGCAGGGCCGTTGGGGTTGGGGGCGAACCTCATTATCACCTTGCCTTTTTCTGCATAAGGCAGGGGAGGAAGAATTGCCTCTTTTTCTTTTCTCTCTTCTCTTTCTTCGCCGTATTTTTCCATTAACTTTTTCCTCTCATCTTCAGGAAGGTCTTCAAACTCTTTGACGATCTCTTTGACGATAGGAACGATTTCCTTCGCTTTTGCCTTTAATTCTGGCTTTTCAGAAATGATCTTACCCATAACGGACTTAAAATCAGCCTTGCCGTATTTCGATGCATTGATAGCAGCATACTTAAGTACGAGCTCTCTCAGCTCGGTATCCATGAGATCACGCTCAGTACTCTCTTTTTATGAGGTAATCTGCAATTCCAATAAGCAATTTTTTAGCTTCGGAGTCTGGGAGTACTTCGAGCCTTTTCTTACCTTTCTCAACGAACTCTTCAGCCTTGGA
>QMZD01000368.1 GCA_003662985.1 Archaeoglobales archaeon
GTTGGCAATATATGGGGTGGGGAAACCTACACCGGCCCGATGGGGATTGGGTGGAGCGCCATCACGAACACGAGTTCCATAGAGGAAGATGTTTATCTGTGCTGTTTGTGTGGAAGATGCACTGAGATCTGTCCAATGAAGATCGATATTTCGGCTATTGTTAGATACTTAAGGAGAAACTATGTGAAAAATCGATCGAAAAATCCTGCGTTTTACCAGCAAATCAGTGCGGAGGGAGGGATTTGAACCCTCGGACCCCTACGGGATGGGACCCTAAATCCCACGCCTTTTCCTGACTCGGCAACCTCCGCTTTGTGTGATTAGCCTCCTATCCTTCGTATCCTTTCTAATTAGTACATTAATACGGGTGGTTTATCAAAATTTTGGTTTGTGGTTTGGAGTACTTTTTTTAATTTGGTAGCTACGCCTCGACCTTTCATGTATAATCCATATCTGTGAGCAGTAGGGTTTGCAATTTTTAATCTCTAAACGTCTAAATGTGGTAAATAAAAATCAGAATGGAGTATCCGATAAAGAAGAAAAAGCCGAACATCAGTCCCCACCATGGAATACGCTGTCTCGTTACAAAGTAGAGGAGAATCAAAGATATTACTGTCGTTCCAAGAACACTGAGGTATGCGTGGATGTCCAAGGTCCAGGAAGTTACCAAAAGCCCGATACCAGGATAAAATGTGGAGTAAAGGACCTTCTCACCGATCAGAGATGCGATACTGAGGGTATCCCTTCCTCTGTAGCTCCATATCAGGGCGCTCGCAGTCTCCGGGATGGCTGTGGCAGCCGGAATTATTATGAGCGCAAGCCCGAGAGCACTTATACCAATCTCCCTCGAGACAGCATCTACCGAGTTAACAAGACCGTGGGAACCATAATACAGAAGGATTACCGCAGCAATGAGCTGTAAAACCCCTCCAAATTTTCTGTTGGGTATTATGACACACATATAGGGTTCTCCAGCCTCCTCAATTTTTTCAGACATTCCACTTTTGTACATTGAAACCGTGTACGCAATGTAAATAAGAAGGAAAAGCAGCCCAAAAAGCCTGTGAAAGCCAAGCAATGCGGGGACTACTGTAAGTGGAAATGCAACCGATATAACTGCATAGGGCAGAATTAAAGCCCTATCAACCTCAAGGACGAGATCATTCCTTCTTTTCAAGTAAAAACCAATTATAACTGCTATTCCAACGAGACCGTAAGACAGACTTGAGGCCATGAAGGGCTGGCCAAAAATCGTACCAATACCTATTTCTTCCCCAGTGGCAGCTCCTGAAAAGAAAACCGCCACGATGAATACGATCATTTCTGGAAGAGACGTGAAGAGTGGGGAAAGAATCGCACCAACGAAAGAGCCACCGAGCTCAAAAATGCACCCTAAATACTCTATTGCATTCACAAAAAGCAAAGCTGCTATAAAGACGATGAACATCTCAAAAAGTATGGTGATTACTTCTTCGAACATATGGAACCTCCGTGGCTTATCTCCTGAAAACTAGAAGGCTTAAAAAATTTCTGATAAAATTCCAACTGTGGATAACTTCCTTTGTGGAGTTAAATTAACTTCGGGTTTGAAGGCATCTGGAAAATTTTTCAGAGGCAAATCACCAAAATCTATTTGTATTTTCTGAAAAAGCTAATCTCATGGGAGAAAGTGTCAAAGGCATTATGGAAAATGCAGTGGATCTCCACATACATGCTTTTCCGGATGTCTCTCCTAGGATTCAGGACATGTTTGAAATTGCAGAGAATGCAAAGGAGTATGGTATGAAAGCCTTAGTTTTTAAAGATCATCACACAACAACGGCGGATAGATGTTATCTGGTGAATAAAATAATCCCAGAAGTCAAATGTGTAGGGACTATAGCATTGAACTACAGTGTCGGAGGCTTCAATCCTTTTGCCGTTGAAGCGGCAGCCAAGCTTGGAGCAAAACTCGTACTGATGCCCAGCATAGATGCTGCATGGACAATTCACCAGGTTCATATTCAGGGAAAGGCCAAGTGGCTAGAGCCTTTTGTCAGAATTAAAGATCCGAAAAAGGGGTTATCCGTGCTAGAGGGAGGATTGGAGGGTAGAAAAATCATACCAGAAGTTGAAGAGATACTATCAATTGTAAATCAGTACAATCTGGTTTTAGATATTCTGCACGTATCTCCAAAGGAAAGAGAAATCTTGGTAAAGGAAGCAAGGGAGCACGGCATAGAAAAAATAGTTTTAACACACCCCAATTGCAGCATAGGATATGCAAACGTGGAAGAACAGAAAGAGCTTGCTTTAAAAGGTGTCTGTATGGTATACGCATACCTACCATGCTTGGTTGAGGGGCAAAAAGTGGAAGATGTAGCAAAAATGATCAGAACCGTTGGAGCTGAGAAATCAATGTTATGTACAGATCTTGGACAAACGGTAAATCCACCACCTGTTGAGGGGTACAAGATGTTCGTATCCGATTTGCTCAAATGTGGTATCTCCGAGAGATGGTTAAAGATGATCGCTCAGGAGAATCCAGCAGAATTGCTCGGAATATAGTTCGCTTAACCCGGTCATGCAAGAATTTGCCTAAAGCCTCAAAACCCTCAGAGAAGGTTTAGGCTATGGAACATTGGGAATATCA
>QMZD01000369.1 GCA_003662985.1 Archaeoglobales archaeon
ATCGAGGCCAACGTTGGAGTGGTCATTAACACCTCCGGAATAGGCACTCGATGTGAGGTTCTCGAGAAAAATTTGAAGATTTTAAACGAGTACAGAAAGTATACCTACAAGTGGGTGAGAGACAAGGGATTTGAGGAACGGAGATGCGATAATCATTAGCGGAGGTATCGCTGAACATGAAGCGGGATAATGGCGAGAAGGCTGGGGTTCGATGTCGAAATACGATCCGATGTTTTTCCGGTCTGGCTCTTCGTCACGGAGGCTCTTGAAGTTGGTGGTGTGGCTGTGATGAGGGATCCGACGAGGGGTGGATTGGCTGCAGCTCTAAATGAGATTGTCGAAAAGAGTGGTATCGGTGTAATAATCGAGGAAGAGAGGATACCTATAAAAGATGATGTTCAGAGCCTATGCGAGCTGTTAGGCTTAGATCCACTTGCGATGGCTAATGAAGGGAAAGTTTTGTTCGGAGTTGTTTCTGATGCGGCTGATGATGTGCTAAAAGCCCTAAAAAGGACTGGCCAGAGGGATGCAACGCTCATAGGATACCGACGGAGGTTGAAGAAGTAGTGCTGGAAACCGTAGCTGGAACTAAGAGAGTTGTTCCACAGCCAATCTCAGATCCGATTCCGCGTGTTTGTTAACCGGTAGAAACTTCAGGCTGCTTCTCAAAAATTTGTTACAGCTAATGATCGGAAAATAAGAAAGAGAGTAAAAGGCCTAAGATTTTCTTCAGGACTAAACAAAACCCCAAGCAAACCCTGAAGGCAAACTCCGAAAATCGAGGACACAACCAGAACCGGAGCCCAGAATCGGAGCCCAGAATCAACAAAAAATATTAATTCCAAAGATCCTTAAAGGAAATTTATGGGCATTTATACACTTATTCTGGCAGGTGGAAAGGGCACCCGCTTATGGCCGCTCAGTCGAGAAGATTATCCAAAACAATTCTACAACATCTTTAATAGATCCCTTTTTCAGAAAACGATTGAGAGGGCTCTAATATTCTCAAAACCTAAAGAAATAATAGTCGTTACGAATGAGAGGTACAAATTCAGGGTTTTAGATGACTTAGAGGAGATGGAAGTCAACATACCAAAAGAGAATATTATAATGGAACCCGCTGCCAGAAATACCCTTCCAGCAATATACCTCGGAATTAAAAACATAAAAGATGTTGCGAATGCAAATGGTAAAGTTGCCGTATTACCTTCCGACCATTTTGTGGAGGTAGATGGAAGCTATAAAGAGGCCTTTGAGGATGCTATCAAGATTTCCAAAAGGTATCTTGTTACGTTTGGAATTGAACCAAAGAATCCCCATACTGGCTACGGTTATATCAAACCGGGGAAAAGAATCGATGGTTCAATCGAAGGCGCTTTTGAGGTTGCAAAATTTGTTGAGAAGCCGGATCTGGAGAGGGCAAAGGAATACGTAAACTCAGGATATCTGTGGAACAGTGGAATGTTCATGTTCGATATAGGAATTTTCATGAAGGAGTGTGAGCTCCATCAGCCTGAGCTCGTTAAGTTGTTTGAGCTTCCCGTTGAGGAGGCGTATTCCAAGCTGCCCGAGATATCGGTTGACTATGGAATAATGGAGAAGACAAAAAAGGCTGCTGTGGTAAAATTAAATTCATTCTGGAGCGATGTGGGGAGTTTTGATTCTTTGTATGAGATATTCGAGAAGGATGAATCGGGAAACGCTATTAGAGGAGAATGTATAGCCCTCAATTCCAGAAACAATCTCGTCTTCGGAGGGAGATTAGCGGCAATTATTGGTGTTGAGGATCTCGTTGTCGTTGATACGAAGGATGCCGTTCTGGTTTGTAATAGACATGACTCTCAGCAGGTGAGAGAGATCGTTGAGATTCTGAAGAAGAGAAACGATAAGAGGGCTGAAGTTCACAGAACCGCATATCGTCCATGGGGGTCATACACAGTTCTCGAGGAAAACCAGTTTTACAAAATAAAGAGGCTGACGGTTAAGCCCAAAAAGAGACTTAGCCTCCAGAAACACTATCACAGGAGTGAGCACTGGGTCGTTGTGAAAGGAACAGCCAAGATAACCGTCGATGGTGAAGAGAGACTTTTGAGGAATGGTGAAAGCACTTTTATTCCAGCTGGTACTATTCACCGGCTTGAGAATCCGGGATTGATTCCCCTAGAAGTAATAGAAGTCCAAATCGGAGAGTATTTGGATGAAAATGACATAGAAAGATTTGAAGATGATTTTGAGAGAGTATGAGTAACTTATTGAATATTGATTTTCTCCTAGTCTCAAGACCCAATTTATATTTTTGTGTTAAATCTCTAACTTTCGATTTACAAAACCGGCCAAAAACCAAATAGTTCAAATTCCGAGAAAAAGATTTTTATAATAAAATACACTTTTTATTCTGTGGATGGGGTTTCAGGAGTTCTTTACCTCCTTGTATTTTTCGCCTACGCACCAGCCATCGGGCTTCTTTGGTATTTTTACCACAAGGATAGACTTGAGCCTGAGCCGAAGAGATACGTTGCCATAACATTTCTCTATGGTGCCATCATCTCAATAGGGATCGCCGTTTTCATTGAGGGTCTTGCGACCATGTTGATTCCGAGAACCTTTCTCACGGTTTCCATTATGGC
>QMZD01000370.1 GCA_003662985.1 Archaeoglobales archaeon
TCCCAAATCTACATCATCTACTTCCTGCTGTTTGCTTTCTGGGTTGTGAATATAGCATTTCTTCCGCTCAGAGGTCTTCAGATTGAGGTGAGAATACCATTCTACGCAGCGTCGGTTCTTATCATGTCTTTAATCGCATACAGGGTCGTCAAAATCGTATCCTGAGGGGTAAAATGAGAGACAGAAAAAGAGAGCGCCTAGAGATAATTCACGACATTTTGAAAATCATAAGAGAGCACAACAACTCCATTCTGCCAACACCCCTCCTACGCTATTCCAATCTCTCATCTCAGAGATTTAATGAATATTTGAGTGAGCTTATCGAAAAAGGGTTCATCCGTGAGGTTTTCGACAAAAAAGGTAGAAGGTACCTATCTCTCACAGATAAGGGGTTCAAATATCTCGAAAAATATAAGAAGATAATCGAATTCATCGAGGAGTTTGGATTGTGACTACCGTAAAACTTTGAAATAAACGAACTCAAAACCTACCAATTGTCTAATTCCGTTGACTAATGTATAACCTCTCGCGACATATCAACCTTTTCTCTCAAACCGTCTTATTTTTGGAAACCTTAATTGAATTGGTGACAAATAATTTTGTTTTTAATTTTCCAACCTAACCCTGCTAGCGTTTCTAATCATCATTCCATTCGAATACGGTGGTTATTTATGAAATTATGATGAGAACGGACTTCATTATAACCATGGGAATTCAGCAATCTCTATTACTGAAAAAAAGACTCTAAATATATGTCTTGGGGTATACAAATCGGTGTGCTTATTCTTGTCTTGTCTATCGTTGGTATGGGATTCGTTATTGAGGAAAGTCTTAGAATCAGGGATTGCAAGGTCCAGATACTCGATTTTAAATCTGACAAGTATTCTTTAACTCCTGAAAAAGTCTTTAGACTGAAGATCTCAAATCCTACACTTTTACCCGTAAATGTCAAGAGGATAGAGGTGTACTGGGATGTCGAGACTGGGTCGGGGAAAAAGTTAACTTACGCCCATGGTTTTGTGACAGGAAAATACACGATCAAACCGGGATCGAACATCAAAATTGACGTTCCAATGAAAATTTATTCGACAAATCCAACAAATCCAAATCCAACAAATCCAACAAATCCAACAAACCGAGCGAACCTCAAGAACTTTCTTTTTGGAAATCTGGAGGATGAACTTGAAAACGGTGAAATCAGAGGAGTGGCTTATGCCTCGAGTATTCTTGGGGACGTTAATATCCCATTTTCAATGAAGAAAGGCTATTAAGTATTTTGAGTTTTGAGTATTTTGGATAAAATAATTATCAAAAAGGGTAAATACTCTGGCAAATTGTGTTGAATGAAAAATCTTTAGATTAAAATTGTAAGGTAACGACAAAAAGAATTGAAGTCAAACGTTTTCAACTCTTTTTCGCTCATAGTCAACAGTTAGGAAACCATAGAATTTCGTATCCAGAAAGACATATTAAACTGAATAGATAGTTTTGGAAACATGCAAAATGTGAAAGTGGATTTTAGGGTGTTAGTGTCCATGCTTGCCAGGGCGTATTCGGGGGAATTCGTTATCGCAGAAGCGGTGGCGGAATGCCTTTTGTATACCACCGATGATGAAGTGTGGGATTCATTGTTTGTGGTGATGCACGATTGTGAGGTACATAGGATCATGATTGAAGAGATTGTCAAGTCTCTAGGCTTTGATATCGAGAATTTTAAGGAATACGCACTAAAAACAGTAAATGTCAACAGATTCGTAATGGATAGAAAAAAAGAAGATGTAACAAGACTTCTAAATGAGATATTGAGGTGGGAAACTGGGAGTCAGAGGTATTATATCCGTGTGATGAATTTCGACTATTCTGGTATCGTAGAGAGAATTGGGGAAGAAGCCGTAAACAAAGTGAAAAATACTCTAGAACGGATAATAGAGCAGAAAGGTAGGAATATCAAAATAATTGAGGAAGTTTTTCCCGAAATGCTAGGTACTAAAAATATTGAAAAGTTAAAATAATGAGGTAGTTTTGGTTTCTCTATTTTTTAACTCAAATTTTTGATTCTTGTGGTGGGCAACTTTGTAAATTTTGTAAATTTTGTAAGCAACTTTGTAAAAACTGCAAAAACGAAATCTTAAATTATAATCGATAATAAATTCCATCGGTGGTTGGATGATAATCTCTGGTGAAGAATACGTGGAAAGGCTCAGGAGTTATGACAGGGAGATATATGCAAAAGGGGAAAGGATAGAGGACATCGATCATCCCAACGTCAGGCCCGTTGTGAATTCAATAGCCTACACGTATGAACTGGCTAAAAAGAAGGAGGAATACAGACCATATTCTGATCTGGTTGGGGAGGAAGTAAACAGGCTGAATTTTATTAGCAAGACACCTGAGGATCTTATAGCTAGGTTTGACTATCAGAGAGAGTTGAGTATGAGGATGGGTTCATGCAATTATAGATGCTCTGGATGTGAGGCGATACATGCTCTCTATCCTACAACTAAGGCGTTAGACGAAAGGCTTGGAACCGACTACCACGAGAGATTCCTGAAGCTGTTGAAGGAAATACAGAAGAAAGACTACGCTTGTACGGCAGCTCTAACGGATGTCAAGGGAGACAGGGCGA
>QMZD01000371.1 GCA_003662985.1 Archaeoglobales archaeon
TGTATCGGTGTATCTGGAAGCTTTTTAACCCTGTAGTATCCTGTGCCATTTAGATAAAGGGAGCCATTCCCCTTCGCAAACAGAGTTATTCTTTCTCCCGTGATGGTTACCGTTATGTTTTCACCCCTAACAATTGCCTTTCCATTGCCTTCATATGTGACCGTGTTGTTGGCCTCGTCTTTGGTCGAACTTCCAAAGCCGACCACCGATACTACCGCGTTTATGGGTGAAACTACTAGAGTTCCATTTCCTCTAACGTTCACAATTGCATCACCACTTAGCATGGCCATACCATTGCCGTGAGCCCAGACTTCTCCGGTTTTATTTCCGAAAAAGATCTTTCCTTGAGATATTTTTTCTCTATACCTGTGTACGAACTCCTTTATGTTGTTAAAAGCCTCTCTAAGTTCTTTTGTTGCCTCTCGCAGCTCTTTATTCGCTTCGTTAATTTTCCCCTCCTCATAAAGAGCTAGAGCATTGTTCACCGAGTCATTTGCATTCTGTAAATGTTCTGAATACTCATCCAAGATAGTCTCTAACTCTGACGTGTCGATTCCGTACGCTTCGAGCTGTTGAATTTTTTCTTCAAGTCTTACTTCAACATTTACCGCTTTTTGAATGACAACCTGGAGCTTGAAGGCTGCCACCTGCCCTACCATCGCTCTCAGATTTACTCTCATCTCATTCCACGCCTGTTTAATCTCTCTTGCGGCCTCCCTCAGCTCTTCGGGAGTCTGAGAACTATTTACCTTAGTTCTCTTTTCTTCAATGATACTTATATATTCATCAACCTCCGAAAGTAGCTCTTGCTTCTTTGCATCGTCAATCTTGGAGCGTTCAACATAGAGCCTGAACCTCTCAAGCCATCTCTCGGCGAAATTGCAACCGTTAGTCAGAAATCTTTTGGCGTGGTTAAAGGTTATTTGATTTCTTAAGTCTTTATATTTTTGATTTGCCTGAATATACTTTTGCCTAGCATCCTTGTATCTCTCCCAGGCTTCTTTGTACTTTTCATACTTTTCTTTTACATTTTCAAAGTTGGGCTGTGCCGCAGCAGTTCCAACAGCCATTCCCGCCAGGATTAGTACGAGCGTTATTGAGAATGCTTTAACCCATTTCATTGCCATCACCGATCTAAAGCTTTGGTTCTGAATTTATAAGGATACTTTCACTCTAGTGATGATGATGAGATTTAAAAAAGTGGGTAAAGCTTTATAATCCTTTATAAACCTTCAGACGGGTTTAATTCTTCTTAAACTTTGGATATAATATTTTTCAGGACTCACCAAAGAATGTCCCACAAAACTATTCAACGATATCCGCTCCTTCAAGCATCAGCTCAACAACATTCTGGATGAATTTCGCGTTGTCCCCTGCTCTCATCGGCTCGTTGGAGAACACATCACAGGAGAAAACGATGAGATTGTCATTCCTTATCGCAAGATTAACGTCTCTGCCTGCTCTCATAATCAGCTCACCCATAAGTGCTCTCGTCGTTCGATTTCCGTTTAGAATAACATTCCATCCATCAGCGGATATGTGGTATGCGTTGAATGTCACTATTTTCTCTACATCTTCAAAATATTCTTGAGATCTCATCGATGAGGCGGAGAGAATGATTTTGGTTGGGTCGGATAGATTGCTGGACTCATCAATAACTTCCAGAACATCGTCCAAGAAGATTCCCTTGGCGTTCAGCCAGTGTTTGGATTTCTTGGATTTTGAATAGAGAGAGTAGGAATCTGGTTTGATGAACATCACCTTCATCTTGGATAGACTCGAAACCGCTGGAATCTCATTTTCGGATGGTTCTTTAAGCAAGAAAAAGACATCGTATCTGAACTCCGAGCTACTTATCCACGAGAGATCAGGATTGAGCTCAGAGATGAATTCAACCTCGAAATCTATAGATAACAAAGCCTCTTCAAGCTCTCTGTAATTGTAGGGCTCCTCCTCAGTCACTATTAACGCCCTGAAATCCATATCCTTGCAATCTCAAATAAATATAAAAAGGTTTGTTTTGCTGACAAAAAATCCGGAAGACCTTTTAAAAGTTTAAATTTAAAAGTTTAAATTTCCCAATGCATCAATGTATCAATGCATCAAAAAAAATATAAATCTGGGAGGCGGGTATAACTTACAATTCATCCTACGCTCCGGTGGTGTAGCCCGGCCAATCATACGGGACTCTCGATTCCGTGACCCGGGTTCAAATCCCGGCCGGAGCACTAAAATTTGTACACGCCTTTTACCAAGGAATTGAGTTAAGATTGAACCGAAATTTCTATAAAGTTTTAACACGGTTGATTATCAAAAATTAGGAGGTGCGGAGAATTGTTTTCGTCGCTATTGTGGAGTGTGTTCCTGAGAGGATAAGAGAGCTAGCTGAATTCGCAGCGAAGCGAGGGCCCATAAAAGGAATTAAGTTGATCGGAAACTACGGTACACCTGTGGGTAAGGGGGTTACAGTACACCTGTGGGTAAGGGGGTTACAATACTGGAAGCAGAGAGCGAAGAATCTGTTTTTGCCTATTTCTCGCCAATGCTTCCTTTCTTTAGAAAAGTAGAGGTCCATACTGCTTTGCCTATGGAAAAAGTGATGGAATTCGCAGCTTTAATGAA
>QMZD01000372.1 GCA_003662985.1 Archaeoglobales archaeon
TCCTGAAGGTGATAATAGTTTTCCTCACCTAGTAGAGGAGCTGAATATAACGAAAGAAGTGGAAAGGATGGACTATACTGCTTGCAAAAAGGAATTCGAGAAGATATGGAGGAACAGGTATAGATCTTGATCAGAGATGGAATTAAAATGAATAGCTGCATCATTCGACCCACTCTTTTTTAAATCTCCCCATCCTATTTGATTCATGAAAAAGGCAGTTGCGATCCCTTCGTCAGCCCTCGTAAATGAGACGGATGATAAGATCAAAGCTTACAAGGTCTGGCAAATAGCTAGGGCAGCAGCCATTTTCAAGATTGAGATGATTTATATTTATAAAGATCCAAGAAAAAATGAGACCGAGTATATAAAGGAGATTCTCGAATACTTGGAGACTCCTCAGTATCTCAGAAAATATCTCATACCGCTAAAACAGTCCCTGAGGTTTGCCGGCTTACTTCCTCCCCTCTCCATTCCCAGCCATCGTCCGAAACATTTAAAAGTCGGTGAGTTGAGGGAGGGAGTCGTAAGAAAGGTTGGTCCTGACGGAACGTCATGGGTTGATATTGGTTTGAATGCCCTGGCCGCCATGAAGGCTTCAAAGCCCGTGGGGGCCCGCGTTACCGTCAGGGTCTGTTCGAAGAAACCGTTGGTGGTTGAGGAGAGCGAACCCGAGGAGTATTGGGGATACAAAGTAAAGAAAGCCAGACTGAAAGATCTGGTTGGAAAAAGCGTCATACTCTCCAGAAGAGGAGAGAGGATATCCACACAAAATAAGGAAAAACTCCGTAAACCCGTGCTCCTCTTCGGAAGCCCCGTTGAAGGGGTAGTGGAAATAGCAGAAAAGCTCGGGATAAAAATTCCCGAAAGCATCCCGGTCATCAACACGATACCCGATCAAGGAACAGAAACCGTGAGGTTGGAAGAGGCGATAATTTCCACCCTTGCGGTAATGAATGTAATGGTATGGTAACATGTTAATGCCGTGAAAGGTGGTAAGGAATGAAGGAACACAGGCCAAGAAGAGGTTCGATGGCTTACTCGCCAAGAAAGAGAGCCAGTAGTATAGTGCCAAGGATAAGGGCTTGGCCCGAACTCAGCGAAGCAAAGGTACTTGGGTTTGCCGGTTATAAAGCCGGTATGACCCACGTTGTTATGGTTGATGATAGGAGAAACTCCCCTACATATGGGGAAGAAATTGTCGTGCCCGTAACAGTAATCGAATCCCCACCATTGAAAGTGGCTGGTGTGAGGGCTTACAGGAAAACACCTTATGGCCTGCAGATAGCTCATGAGGTATGGGCTGAAGATCTCGATAGAAACCTTGGTAGACTCATAAATCTGCCTGAATCCATTGAAACAAGTCTTGAGGACATCGATTTGGATGGTGTGGATCACTTCAGATTGCTAACCCACACCCAACCCTACGTGGTCTCTGGAGTTCCAAAAAAGGTTCCAGAACTCATGGAGCAGAAGGTTGGAGGAAGTGTGGAAGAAGCATTTGAGTACGTTAAAGAGAAATTGGGAAAAGAGATAAGAGTCTTTGAGGCTTTTGAAGAGGGCTCAATTGTGGATGTAATTTCGATCACGAAGGGGAAAGGCTTCCAAGGTCCGGTTAAGAGGTGGGGAGTCATAACGCTGAATGCGAAGCATGCGAGGAGCAGCAAGCATAGAAGGATTGGAAATCTGGGCCCCTGGAACCCGCATCATGTAAGGCATACGGTTCCACAAGCGGGACAGACAGGATTCCATCAGCGAACGGAATTCAACAAGAGAATCGTTAAGATGGGTGATAACGGAGAGGAGATAACCCCTAATGGAGGATTTGTGCATTACGGTGTAGTAAGAGGAGATTACGTACTGGTTTCGGGGAGTGTTCCCGGCCCGGTTAAAAGGCTGATTCGATTCAGACATGCGATAAGGCCACCTTCAGCAGTTTATGAGGGAGTTAACGTCGTTTACGTGAGCACAAGCTCGAAGCAGGGAAGGTGATAGTGTGAAGGCAAAGGTTTACGATCTCAACGGAGAAGTTCAGGAAGAAATCGATTTGCCTGCTGTATTCGAGACTGAATACAGGCCTGACATAATAAAGAAGGCTGTCCATGCTATTCAGAGCAACAGAAGACAGCCCTATGGCCCCAATCCGCTTTCAGGGATAAATTACTCGGCAGAGAACTGGGGTCCGGGGCATGGTTATGCGAGGGTTCCAAGGCTCAAAACGGGCAGGAGAGCTGCTATAGTCCCGCAGGCTGTTAAGGGCAGAGCACCGCATCCTCCAAAAGTTCAAAAGGTGTGGAAAGAGAAAGTTAACAAGAAAGAGATGAAAAAAGCCCTCTGTTCTGCTATTGCTGCAACTTCCAATCCTCAACTCGTTTCTGAAAGGCCCCATGTTTTTGATGGTGATCTTCCAAAGATCGTTTCTGACGATTTTCAAACTCTTAAGAAAACGAAAGAGGTCATTGAGGTTCTGAAAGTTCTAGGCTTATATGATGACGTTGAAAGGGCAAAGGCAAGGAAGAGGTACCGGGCTGGGAAGGGTAAGATGAGAGGAAGGAGATATGTAGGGAAAAAAAGCCTGCTGATTGTTGTAAACGACGATTCAGATGTTATCA
>QMZD01000373.1 GCA_003662985.1 Archaeoglobales archaeon
ATTAAGTACCGCCAAAAAATTAGAAAATGAAAATTATTCCCTAGCCTGTATTGCTTTTAATGTCAAGGAAAAAGATCTTCTTGCTATAAAAGACTTCACGTACGAAAATATGAAGAAAGCTATAAAGTCTCTAAGCGAAGAAAATGAACTTGAATTGGACGCTAGAATGTGGGAAAAAGCATATGACCTTGGTATTGATCCAATTGAGACTTTCAATAATGCTGAAATATTCCAACCTGGCATTTCAGCTGAACCTACCAAATACCACTTTGGGCTTCAAGACATCTTAAACGCTGGCGTTGATGTCTTCATGTGCATATTTAATCCTGAGGATATAGATGATAAAATGGAATCCCTTATATACAGTATAGAAAAGGAATATCGTGATGGTAAAACTACATTTGACCAACTTATTACCCGCTTAACCACTCAGATGAATACAAACCAAACCATTATATCCATAGGAGGAGTTCCTCATCACATAAGCACTATAAGCAAATTCTTAAACCGTCTTAATAAAGTTTTAAGGAGTCTAAATAATTGTATTGTGCGGTCTCAACCTAAAGGTCATCCAATTGAAATTGAAAAACTTGAGAACGGAGACCTATACATAATCGATATAAAACCCCTAGCTGATAATGGGAAGAGAATGGTTTTTCTTTACATTATGAAACAGCTTGATGAAATACTAGAAGCTAAGAAAGAAGGTATATCTAGTATTAAAATAGGACCAACCGAGGTTGATTTGGAACTTTTCCCCTCGCGTGTCACAGTATTTGTTGACGAATTAAACAAATTCGCTCCTTCGGGGCGAAGCAGATCACCCATTAAGAGCTCTATTATAGATATTGTAGCCAGAGGGAGAAGCATCGGATTAACTTTGATAGGAGCCGAACAACTTGCTTCACAGGTTGATGAGGAGATATTAGTAAATGCGTCCACTTATCTTGTAGGTAAACAGGAGAATGTGGAACTAACAAACAAATTCTACAAATGGATTCCTGAGGGGTTAAGAGAGAGAGTGTTTTATTTACAGCCAGGAGAGTTAGTATTATCGCATGAAAGACATACTGCACCTATTGTAATAAGATTCCCAAGACCTCTCCATAGAGTGGAAGAATAATAATGAACAAAATCAAAAAACTTCTCATCTCTCCAGACTTTTACATAGAAGAAACAAAACTAAGACCAAGTTATGAAAAATTCGATTTGGAATCTCAAGAGGTTGGCAAGTACAACTTTCTTCAAGATGGTGTTGTTAATGAGAGATACGACTTTAAAGGCTTTTTAGATGGTTCCATGCGTCTTTATAAGATAGGCAATGCTTATGAAACCGGAACCCCATTTTATGTTGCTACCATTTCCTCAGTTGTCCTTTATAGAGGAAAGGATAGGTTGCTCAGGAACACTAAATATTCTAAAAAAGCTAACATAATTATCTTTCCTAAGGAGTGTTATTTGAATACTGTAAGGGACAGTGAAATAAGGAAGAAAGCAGAGGAATTCGTTTTAAACATAAAGAAAATGGTAGAAAAAACAGGTGGAATTTTCGTACATGAGTACGAAATAAACAAATATGGTGGGGTCGAATTTTTAAAAAAACATAACAACTTCTGGATTTTTTCAGATATCACTTATGAAGGAGTCACAGCTTTAGATTTGAGCTCTCAAAGGATTCTCATTAAACAGGAAGATCTTTTTAATCCCGTAAGAGTCAAAAATGCAGCACGTGCCCGAGCTAGGTTTATTATGAATCTATTCGAGTTCTCCTCCGCTTACCTGTTTGTCATAGATCATCAGAAAAGTAAAGACCTTTTCTTAATAGATGGTTTAATCCCCCGTTTCTCCAGAATTAGTAACACACTCTGTTTAAAGAAAAGTGAATACATAAAATGTGTTTCGAGAATAGCAGGTTTTATAAAAACTCCAAGAGTGATACCTAAGGACTTCAGCGAACTTAAAAGCCTTTTCACATTAAAAGAAGGAGAATGTAAAGTATATAAAGGTAAGCCTAAAGACTTAGAAGTATACGGTGAAGAGTTATTAGAAGTAAAAGAAGATATAAAAGATGAAGACTATTTTATCTTCCTCAAATTCAGAAATATACCATATTTTGAATCCTCTTCCCAAAGTCTGGTAAAAATCCATCTAAAAGCCGGAGAAAACATCCGTTTTGTAGATATCGCATTTGCTATCTATAATGAAAGATTACCACTCCCAAACGACAAAAGTAGATTTTTCAATGAACCGTTTGCAATAGAAGAGGCTGAGAGAGTCGCCCAAACAAATCTTGCTAGTGAGGAAGAAATTAGAGGATTTATGCTTTCTCTGGTGTATTCTCTGTGGTAATAACAGATGGATGAGATAACTAACCTGAGAAAAAAATTATTTCGGTATTCGCTATTTAGAGACACTATTTTCTCGCTGAAAAAGTTCTTGGCAGAGGAAAAACCTCAAAAAGTAATTGTAGCTTATTCAGGAGGAAAAGACAGTACAGTACTGTTATTAATAACCGCTCTTGTGCTTAGTGAAATTACCCTGCCTCTTACTATAGTTACAGTGGACACATTAGTTGAAAACCCTCTCATTTCTCAACATATCAG
>QMZD01000374.1 GCA_003662985.1 Archaeoglobales archaeon
AAATAAAAACTGAATGTTGAAATGTAAGTTAGCTGTCCATCAAAAACTAAAACAGAATCTTTTCAAGATCCTCTCCGCCATAAAAGAGTTCCTGAATCCCGTCGTAGATGTCTTCCATTCCAAGATTTTCGACTGCAGAAACTGGCATGAGGGGGCGGAAGAGGCCGAGATCGCGGAGCAGGTAGAAGAGCTCCAAACTTATGTTTCTCTCCATAGCTTGGTGAATACTCTGGTATATCTCTTCGGCATTCAAACTCCAGCTCAGGATTCTCTCCACCTCTTCCTCGCTCAGAACATCTGCTTTGGCTAGAACTTGAATTTGAGGAATGTTCAGTTTGAAAACCGCCGACGAACACATGAAGAGAAGAGAAAGAAATCCGGAGGGTGTTTTAGCAACAACCGGATCGAAAAGATAGACCATAACACTCCTTTCTTTCCCAAGAGTATCGACAAGCAAATTGCTGCTCTCTCTCAGAGTGAAGAGTTCCATCTGGCCGGGTGTATCTATCAAAACGTAGGGAGTATCGTAATATTCAATCTCATCCTTTATCTCTTCGATCTTCGTACTGATGAGATCCGCAGCGATTATCTGTGCTCCATTAGGGCCGACACCATAGTTCAGCATCACGTCTTCAAGTGTAAAATAGTCGCGGACATCTATCTCCGGGTTGTATGGCAGATTTTCAGCTCCCGGATCCAGATTCACGATTACATTTTCGAGATTTTTGTAGTCAAACCAGTCTGCTAGGGCTTTAGTCAGATACGTTTTCCCTGAGCCGGCAGTACCAACCATGTAAATCAGAATCTGAAGCATACAGAAATAAAATCCGGAAGGAAATTTAGTTTTTTGCCATTCGAAAAAGTTAGACTGGATTAGACTGGGTAGCTTAAGGTTAACTACTTCCAGGTACTCCCACCAACCTACTACTTCCAAGTACTCCACCAATCTCAAAAACCTCAATCTTCTTTTACCTCTATTACCTCAATCTTCCCGTTACCTCTCAAAACAACGTGTTTCCTCTCCCTACCATCCAAACCCTGACTTCTCAGCTTATTAAAGTCGGCAGTTTCCAGAAACTTCCTTAAAAGCTCAAATTCCTTCTCCTTTTCTGGATCTTCGTTTTTAAGCAGGTAATTAACGAGTTTGTTAAAAACTTTCTTCGCTTCGGTTTCTATGCAGTGTCCCTCAACAATCAGATGGACTTCTGTTTCAGACATCGTACCGGACATAGTAGAGGTAGTATCATTAGACATATCGGACATTGTATCACAACTCTGAGAAGAAATCTTTAAGTGTTTTATTTTTCGTCCTTATTCCCCTGCTTTTCTTATTCTCTTTATTTTCCTTTACCATAACGAATTCCCCTAATTTTGAAAAATCCTTCTCGAGAACCTCTTTAAGCTGAGGTCTGTAGAGTGCTGCTGCTGGATGATAAACCGCAATTAGCCTTACTTTTCCCCATTCAACCGCCACCTCAAAAGGCCTCCCTCTAACTCTGGTGATTCCGAGAAAGTTCAGGCCGAAATGGTCAAAAAGGAGGGAGGCTGAATGTCTTCCTAAGCAAACGATTGTGGATGGCTTTAGGATCTCAAGCTGCTTGAGGAGGTAGGGCTTGCATGCCTCGATCTCTTCTGGCAGCGGATCTCTATTGTTTGGAGGTCTGCATTTGAGCACATTGGTTATGAAAACCTGACTCCTGTGCAGTCCTAGCTTCTCTTCAATCAGTTCCGTCAGAAGCTTTCCCGCATTACCAACGAAAGGTCTTCCTTGAATGTCCTCCTCCCTTCCCGGAGCCTCACCTACAAAAACGATTCCGGAATAGCCACTCCCCTCCCCCGGAACGTAATTCATTTTTGTTTCCCACAGGGCGCACTTCCTGCATTTTTTAATTTCTTCTGCAATAAGTTTAAGCCTCTCATCTTTTTCCGGATTATCGAGAATCGTATGAAAATTTTCCATTATCCAAACAGAAAATGAGAAGATAAAAAAGTTTACGAAATAGCGAAATAGACTTGGATTTTAGGTTTAAAATTTTAGAACTCTTGCGGCAACGATTAATGGCTCCCACGTTGGTGCAAAAGGAGGTGCATAAGCAAGATCTGCAAAGAAGAGATCTTTTGTCGTGAAACCTGCTTGAATGGCTGCAGCCATTGTGTTTACCCTCGCAAAAACTGCTTCATATCCAACTATCTGCGCCCCAAGAACTCGCTTTGTTTTGCTATCTATTATAACCTTTAACCTCGTTTCCTTTCCTCCGGGATAATAGTGAACCTTTGTCAACGCTTTTATAAAGGTCGATTTTGGTTCAAATCCAGCTTCTCTTGCCTGTTTTTCGTTTAAGCCCGTGCCAGCAATTTCAAGGTCGAAAAACTTCGTGATCTGGGTTCCAAGCACACCCGGAAACTCAATGTCACCTCCAGCGATATTGATTCCCGCAACATACCCCATCTTGTTTGCTCCCGGGGCGAGTGGTATCCACACGTTTTTACCCGTGATCATGTGTCTACATTCAGCACAGTCTCCCACCGCAAAAACGTTTTCCAAGTTCGTTCGCATTCTTGAATCCGTTTCGATTGCCCCAGTTTTACCCACTTTAAC
>QMZD01000375.1 GCA_003662985.1 Archaeoglobales archaeon
AGAGCTATGCTCGATGCAACCTTGCCAACGTAGGCTTTGTACCTGAGATCCTGCCTCGATGGCCTCTTCAACCCTCTACTAGCTGCGGCTCTCAAAGTTGCGTCGATTGCTACGTCTTTACCCTTCATTCTGAAATCAATATACTTTCCACTTGTGTCAGAAACGGACTTCACCCTTCTTCCTTTCGCAGCTTTTTTCCTAACAGAAACCTCAACCTCAGGCAGATTTGCTTTGCTTATCTTGTGGTCCTTCTCAACGTTTTTAAAGCCCCCCTTTCTCTCCTTTTGTTCTTGGCCAAAATCATTAAAATTTTCTTCTTCACCTCTTTTACTTTTATCGTCATCTTTTTCTTTGGCATCTGTTTTTTCATTCAGCATCGACTCGATTTTGTCAAAATCAAGCTTTGGCTCTTCAAAAGGTTTGGATTTCATTCTATGGGGCAATGTCAATTCTGCAACCTCTTTTACGTCTTCGATTTTGACCTCTTTTCTTCCTTTGTAGGCTGTCAGGGCCTTTGCAGCCCTGATTGTCGTAATGTCAGCTCTGTGTGTTTCAATCTCGAGCTCAGAACACAATTCTGCAACAGCATGTATGATTTCCTTGCTGGCAGTAACCTCCTTTAGAATCTCTCTGGCTAGTGATATTCTCCTCTTAAGCTTTTCCTGTTTCTCTTTAAATTTAAGATAAAACCTCACAGGATTATCGGCAAACTCCTCCACCCTCTTTATAACTTCAGCTCTTAAGTCAGCATCGTTGATTGCTCTAACATCAACGACCATACCGAACCTATCAAGGAGCTGTGGCCTGAGCTCACCCTCCTCCGGATTCATCGTTCCTACCAAAATAAACTTAGATGGGTGTTTAACGGATATTCCCTCTCTCTACAACATTCCAGCCGCTTGCAGCAGCATCAAGCAAAGTATCGACAAGATGGTCCTCGAGCAAATTTACCTCATCAATATAGAGAATGTTATTATTTGCCTCCGCTAGAATTCCGGGCTGGAACGCCTTTAGACCTTCTCTCAATGCCCTTTCTATGTCTATACTTCCAACAACTCTGTCCTCGGTAGCCGAGAGCGGTAGCTCGACTATCTTCATTCTTCTTTTTTTTTAGATTTAAATTCTTCTTTGGCTTATTTTTGCAGAGATCACAAAGACTGTCCGGGGAACAGCCGAAAATACAGTCTGAAACCTCTATTTCCGGCAAGATATCAATAAGTGACCTTACCACAGTTGTCTTCCCAGTTCCCTTGTCCCCTCTGAGAAGTACGCCACCGATCATCGGATTGATCGCGTTGAGAATCAAAGCCTTTTTCATCTTCTCCTGCCCAACGATGGCTGTGAAGGGATAGTTGCGGTAGTTTATCTCGTTGTTCGGTTGCATTATTTGCCCACCTCTTTAAGCACATCCGAAATACTTTTCACACGGATTGAATCTAGACCAAGTTTTTTTAATTCATCATAGCTCCTGAAACTCAAGATTCTTGAAGAACGCTTCAGCAACTCGAGGTTTTCAGCATTTGTATCTCCAATTGGAAAACCCGTATCAACGACAACCTTGCCCTCAACAAGTTCGATAGCTCTCTTAATACGATCCCTCCCAATTTTCCTGTAGGGCTCCTCATGTATGACTATACTTGCGGTATTTCTCGCAACGATGAAGTCGATGTCATTGGAATGGATTACTCCTGCGGTAAATCCGACCCCTTTTTTTGCGAGAAACCGCATTAAATTCACCCCGGTACCACCTCCACATACGATGTGGAGGTTCACATTACGGTTTTCTCTGCACAACTCAAATGTACCGAGGCTGGCCTCAAAGCTTGCACTGCTGGTTCCATAAACGGTTTCAAGTGTTTTAACGGTTAGAATCTCTTCTGGCAATCCTTTTGCAAAGATCTTACCATTCTTTACGAGAATTACCTTGTCGCATATCCTAAGGGAGAGTTCTATATCGTGGGTTGTTAGTACAATTGCAACGCCCTTCTCGTTGGCGATCTTCCTGAGCAGCAACATGACCTCTATCTTGTGCTTTGCATCTAGGAAGCTTGTAGGTTCATCCATCAGTATTATCTCAGGTTCTTGGGCCAAAGCTCTTGCAATTAGTATTTTCTGCCTTTCTCCATCACTCATTTCAGAAAATGGTTTGTTGGATAGGTAGCTAGCATTAACGGTTTTAAGAGTTTCATCGATCACATCTACATCATGTCTTTCTAGCCTCCCGAAAGCATCTTTAATCAAAACTTATTTATTCCAGAAATTAATATTCTTCATGCCTAGAAAACCTAAGGTCATAAAACATCTAACAATTCAACTATTAGGCATGTCATAATTTGATCAGAAAAGCTTTTTTACATGCACCGCACTTCTAAAAACATGCACTCCCCTCGCACTGGTTGTTTTGATTTTGTTTTCCATACTGAGGAATTCTCGGACTCTGTTTTCAAGAAAAGGTGAGATCTTGAGCCCGCCATTTACCCCAATGGATGTCTCGAGCATGATTATACTTTTAAATAATAGCAATTCGTTCAGAGTACAGCTTTGTGAAGGAATAAGATGTGTACAAAGGACAG
>QMZD01000376.1 GCA_003662985.1 Archaeoglobales archaeon
GAGATTTTGGGGAGTGGGGTATTTAGGTATTTGATGATATTCGAATGGATGGTATGTTTTAATAGAATTACTAAAAGATTCAGGGAAAGGTTGTGAACCCTGAAATATTAGAAATTACTAAACCCCGAAATACTAAAAATTATTAAACTACGCTTAAAAATATACGCTTAAAGCATGCTGCTCTCACTCAGTAAACCCTTGTATCTCTTGTCCAGCATCTTATTGAGCTCGTCAAAAATTATTTTAATGCTCCCCAGATCCAAACCAAGTTCAGAAGCGATATCATTTGCTTTTCTTAAATCTAAGAAGGTTATTCCCTCTTTTGAAACTCTCTCATCGATAAGCTTTTTTATGTATTTTACAATCTTCTCCTCATCGTCGGGTTCCATAGCATGAATTGATTTTAAAGGTTAAATAATTAACTAAACCGAAAGTGGAAGAAAAACGGAAAGGTTTTTAACGTGCATTCTTGAGTTTCAACCTGCATGCCGGCGGTTGTTAATGAAGATATGTGCGATGGTTGCGGAATTTGCGTTGAAGAGTGTCCTATGGGAGCCATCGAGCTGAATGATAAAGCTGTGGTCGATGAAGAGATATGCACGGAATGTGGGACATGCATAGATGTTTGCCCACGGGATGCGATAATCCTCGAGTAATTTCTAATTTCGGTAATCTGAGGGTAAAATCCTGAAGCATTGGATAGGAGAGCTTTAATGGGAACTATGAACAAAATCCAGATAAAAGCACAAATTTTAACTACCATCAGGTAAGCGGATCAAAGGAGAAAGCTGAAGGCGTCAACCTAGAACTAATCTAAATCTAGTCTGAAGTCCAATTTCAGACCAATCTTAAATTATATATTTCATAAGTTCAAAATTGAGTCCAGATTGAGGAAAGTTGAGAAAAATTGAGGAAAAGTTGAATTAAGATCAAAGTAGATTTGATCAAGATCTTTAACGGGCAGAGGGGTACATATGGGATGGATGGTTAGAATAAAGAAAAGATTCGGCTTCCTTTTTAAGTGGATATTTAAAAAGGACAAGATGAGGATAGGCATCTATGGCCCTCCAAATGCCGGCAAGACAACGCTTGCAAATCGTATTCTGCGAGATTGGACTGGTGATATAATGGGATCAGCCAGTGATGTTCCCCACGAAACAAGGAGGGCCAGGCTTAGAGAGGGTGTAAAAATAGAGGTTGACGGAAAAACTCTCACGATCGATATCGTCGACACTCCGGGGCTTGCGACAAAGATAGATTTCCAGGATTTCCTGAGATATGGGATGGATGAGGAAGAGGCGAAGAGAAGAGCCAAGGAGGCCACAGAAGGAGTTATAGAGGCGATAAAGTGGCTCGATGACCTGGATGGGGTTCTGCTTGTTATGGACTCGGCCGAAGATCCATTCACCCAGATTAATGTTACAATAGTTGGGAATATTGAGGCTCGTGGCTTGCCCTTGCTCATTGCAGCAAACAAAATAGATCTGCCTAACGCCTCTCCGGCCAGAATCAAATCCGCCTTTCCGCAACACCCAGTGGTGCCGATCTCTGCATTGAAGGGGTTGAATGTGGATAACCTCTACAGGATGCTAGCAGAGAAGTTCGGGTAGGCAAGGTGGTAGAAATGGAGGGTGTTCAGCTTAATCTCATTTCAAAGGATCGACTAGACAAAATGGCGACCATGGAGAAGCTCAAGATGATTCTTGATGAGGTTAAGGACGGCAAGATAGTCGTTCTCGAGTCTGGTTTAACTCCTGAGGAGGAGGCTAAGCTCATAGAGATGACGATGTTGGAAATAGACCACGAGAACTTTGTCGGAATAGAGGTTGAAACCTATCCTAAGAAAGTCGTGAAATCCTTCTTCAAAAGATTTTTCGGGGGAAAAGAAGCTAAACTCATGCTCATAGGTCCAGCAAACCGTTTGAAGACGATTGAAAAACATGAAGATCAGATCAGGGCTCTAGTACAGTTTGGTTGACGTTAGGTAAGTGGTCTTATGCCCCATCGATGTACAAAATGCGGCAAGGAGTATCCCGATGGAGATATGCGCATACTCAAGGGTTGCGAGTGCGGAAACAACAAATTCCTCTATGTGCCCAAAGCGAAGGCCGAGCTAGAGGTTGCAAAAGGGAAAGTTGAAACCGAAGAGCCGGTAAAAAGGATAGAGAGACAGCTTACAGACATGGGAATTGCGAGTGTGAAGATAATAGCCCCAGGGAAGTATGAGCTGAACCTTGACAGGCTTTTTACCTCGGATGAGATTATTATTGCATTGCAGGAAGATGGGAAGTATGTTATTCATCTTCCCTCTCTTTTGAAAAGTAAGAAAGGTAAAAGGGCAAAGAAAAGAAAATCCTGAATTTGGATTAGAGAACTTTAGAGCACCAAGGTTATCTCTCTAATTCTGCTTTCCTACTTCAGGCGCTTGGTTTGAGAAAATTGTTTTCTGTTTTTATTTTGTACTGCTACTAGGTAGGAAAAGTTTCGTTCTGACTTATCGGCTCTGAGTTATCGTGAACAACATAGTTGCAACTTATCTTGGTTACTTTTGCACACGTAGAGCAATACCC
>QMZD01000377.1 GCA_003662985.1 Archaeoglobales archaeon
ACGGAGACTGCTGTAGATATCACGGCTAGAAGCATGATCATGGCAATCACTGATGAAATCGCCTTGGTACTCTTTCCTGCCCTCATTTAATCACCCAAGAAAATTTTGCATAACACGTTTCTCTCATCTGCAATTGTAATGCTGATTTTGTTTCCAACATCTTTCTTGTAGATTTCAAGGATCTCACCAAAATCCCAGCGATTGTTGAGATTCAAATCTCTTAGCTGTCCCGCTATACCTCCACACACAAGATTGTTCCCCTCAAAATAACATGAGATAACACTTCCGTTGTCTATAATCACCCTGAGACCGCTCAAGGGAAGAGATTCTCCTCCCTCGTGGATTATAGTAAAATTATCAGAATTGGACACGTTTTTACCGATAAAAGTGGCGTATGGCACATCTTCGAAAGCGGGTATGAAATTGCCGATGTTTGCAGAGAGGATAGCTACAAGAGTAATAGCAATCACGAGCAGAAACATCTCTCCGACTATCTCCGAGACTGCACAATCATCCAAAAATCTCATATGGCACCACCCAGTATATATTCAAAGAGAAAGAAGGATGCAAGCATGAAGATGCATATATGCTTCAATCCGTGGAGTATGTTTCCCTTCTCCATCTGTCCTGCGATTATTCCTGAAAACAGCGCCAGAAAGAGGGAGGTTCGGTACATCAATGTCAGGCTTTCAGCGAAGTTGAGCGGCACATTCAGTTTCTTGAGGCTCACGAGAAATGAGGAATTCATGCTGTACACGGTATACATGAACGTAAAAAAGGAGACGTAGACTATAACCAAGTACGCAAAGCCACTGGCAAACCGGTCACCCTTCATTTTAAGCCCGTGTTCGAAATCCTCGATCGAGATCAGGAGGATATCCCTGAGATCCTCTGTCATCTCACTCGCCCTGATGATGAGCGATATAGCTCTCCTGATGCTCGATATACCAACTCTGTTTATGAACTCGACCAAAGCATCTAAAATCGTCGCCCCCCATCCGAGATCTGCATCGATTATCTTCAACTCTCTGCTCAAAACACCGATTTTCGATTCCTTGATTATGCTTATTATGCTCTGCATCGTCAGACCCACTTCCTCTAGATTGAGGAACTGCCTCAGTAACTCTGGGATCTCTTTTTCAACTCTCCTGACGTATCTAGCTCTGTATTCAAAAGCCACAAGTAAAGGAATACAGAAAGCAATCGTTGAGAGGGGGATTATGCTTTCGTGGAATTTCAGAGGTATTACGTTGGCCTGATATACAAGTACGAAAACGAGCAGTGCTATAAGGCTGAAATAAATGGCGTTGTAATAATTTGTTTTAACGGACTTAAACGGTTTATAAGCTATCTCGATTAACTTCCTTTTCTCCAACTTTTTCGGATCCAGCGACACCGATTTTCGGGATATTATCGAGGTGGGATAGCTTCGCCTCTTTCTTTCCACTCTTGTGATGCCCAAATCCTCTTTTATGTTTATCTGGTCTAGAATATATATGAGAGCCATCGAACCAATTGGTATGAAGAAATATAGATACAAAAAGAACTCATAGCCAGCAGTTTTGCCAACGAGCTCCATTGAAGAAATCATAATGATCAGAAATATCGGCATCGCGACAAAAACGACAACGAAAACTTCTGCTAGGATTTCAAGCGTCTTCAAATTCACTTCAAGCTGCTTTATTGCCCTCTCCCTGAAGTGACTGGATTTTGATGAAAAGTAATTTCTGAGATCACCACCACTTTCAAATACTATAATAAGCCCATCTAAGAGCTCCCTCAGATTTTGTGAGGGTGTTGAGCATGCCAGATTTCTCATTGCCGTTACAATGTCCTCTCCGAATAACTCCACATCTCTCACAACAAAACCGAACTCCTCCGAAACCTCCTCATAAAGATCCTTTTCCTGAAACACACTCCTGAACACCTCGAAGAGTGGCATGGAACTGCTAAGCGATTGCATGTAGGTTATGGCATGGGGAAGCTTCATGTCGATCTTGCTCTGCCTTGATTTCATTTTGATAAGTGGGGAAAAAGCGAAAAGCAGGTAGAAAAACAGGAAAAAGGCGAGTGGAAAGAAAATCTCTCCATAGCTGGGCTTTAGAATTTTAAGGGCATAGATGATGTACCCAGAAACACCCCCTCCTATACCCGCCAATAACGAGTGAAACGCATGGGTTTCGGGAGCAGTATCCATCAAAGCTCCCCTTAAAATCCTCCTAAGTTCATCTTTTTTCATTGGAAAAAGATACAGATTCATGTTAATCGCCATAATCGCCATAATCGCCATAATCGCCGTAAAAACTCCGTCTGTAATCGTTCAGTTTTTCTATCAAGCCGTACATTCTGTATGTACGATGCTTAGCAAGTTCTTTCAGAAATTTGGCCCTTCTCTCAATTTCGTAAAGAACATCTCCGTAATCCATCCCGAAAATTTTCCCAAGGTCCTCTATTGTCCTCGATGCTTGAATACTCGTAAACGCATCTTTTTTTCTGATCCATTCAACGGCCAAAGAGTGCTGAAGTTCTCTGCCATCAAAATACAGTTCGTGCAGGGATAGCATTCTC
>QMZD01000378.1 GCA_003662985.1 Archaeoglobales archaeon
AAGCACACCTTGGCTTACTACACGAAGGATGGGCCAAGGTTCGATTACATTCCGGTTACGATAACGAAGTGGGAGCCGGTGGAGAGGAGGTACTAAGGTGCTAAAGGAGCTGAAAGATCTGAAAGGTCTGAAAGATGCTGAAGGTGGTTGGGATGGAAAATAAGGATAAGAGTAATATGGGTAGGGACGTCATCTTCAGGATAAAGAGATTCGATGGCGAAAAAAGCTACTGGAGCGATTTTGTTGTACCGGCACAGAAGGGTATGACCGTGCTTGAAGGGTTGTATTACATAAAAGGAACATACGATGGTAGCCTTTCTTTTAGGGCCTCATGCAGAATGGGAATATGTGGTAGCTGTGCAATGAAGATAAACGATAAACCCAGGCTTGCATGCGAAACACAAATCCTCCAATTAAACTCATCAAAAATAAAAATCGAACCCCTAGATAACTTCAGAGTACTTAAGGACTTGATTACCGATTTTGAAGGGTTCTTCGCCAAGCATGAGGCTGTGAAGCCTTACCTGATACGGAAAGACGACAACTATGCCGAACCTGTTGAGTTGATCCAAAAACCTGAAGAACTTCACGCTTACTACGATTTCACCCTCTGCATAAAATGCGGAGCTTGCTTCTCTGTCTGCCCGGCTGCTGCAACGCGCGATGACTACCTCGGTCCCGCTGCGATGGCCGCTGCGTACAGATTTAACATCGATACCAGGGATGAAGGGAGGGACGAGAGGATGTTCATGGTTTGCAGTGATGTGGGAGTGTGGAGATGTCATTTTGCAGCAGAATGCAGCGAAGTTTGTCCGAAAAACATAGAACCAGCTAAAGCAATCCAGAAGCTCAGATTTCAGGCGGCGGTGCACATGATAAAGAAAGCACTCAAGAGGTGGTAGCGGTGGACTTGTTGAAGTGGTTTGAAGTGAGGGGAAAAAGCCTGTTTTATATCTCATACTCGCTACATAGAATAACCGGCTTAATTCTAGTGCTCTATCTTGTCATGCACCTCTCTTATCTAACTTCTCTGAGATTTGGAGAGGAAATTTACGAATCCTTCATAGCAACAACCGTCACACCCACTTTTCTAATCTTCGACATTTTGCTGGTTTTGGTTGGAGTTTACCATGGCGTTAATGGACTACGATTGATTCTGCACGAATTTGGACTTGCTTACGATGTGAGACGACCTATACTCTACCTCAGCTACTTCTTAGTACTTGTATTGTGGCTCTACGCATCTTACAAGCTCTATGTTTTTATAGTGGGGGTGTAAGCATGGCCGAGGAATTACATACGAGGAAAGTTCTGGAGCCATTGGGATGGATTCTTCAGCTGCTCACAGGATTGCTTCTTGCCATTCTCATCACATTTCACTTCTTTGAGACGCACCTCATAGCTCATGATGCCCTTGCATTCGAGAATGTCATAGCCAGACTGACCGATCCAGCCCATAAGGTGATGTACGGTCTGCTTTTAGCTTCTGTCAGCTTCCATGCTTTCAACGGTTTAAGGGCTATTCTGCTCGACACAGAATTCGGAGCAAGGAATACAAAAGCCATAAACATCCTGATCGTGCTTGTTATCCTTGGAGCTTTCATCTACGGACTTGGACTTCTTTTTACATTTTGAATCTTTAAAACTAGCTTTTTAAATCTTTTAGATTGAGTTCAGCTTTAGCTTCCTATTCCTTTTTTAGATATTAAGACATTTTAGAGTTTTTCATAACCATTTTCCGGAGAGTATCGGAATTTTCGCAGCTAAAATTTCATTTCTATCCAACTTTCAAGGAAAACGGAGTTTACCAGGAAGATTTTTAAACCTCCCGACGCATCGGTCTTCATGAAAAAGGAGTATCTTCTGATCCTAGGGATAATCGTTGGCATTGGGATAGGTTTGGCTGCTGGTTATTTCTATGGCTCTTCTACCTCCCAAGCTCAAATTTGCGAACTTGCAACAACCCAGCCGACTCCATCCTCGTCTCAATCAGATCAATCCATCAATCAGAGCCTCATAAGTCACTCCGTTGAGTACATCAACAAGTATCTCCTCCAACCCGGAATTAAGGCTACACTGGTTAATGTGTCAGTTTATGGTGAAAACCTCTACAAACTCTCTTTGGAATTTAAAAGGAACGACCAAGTCGTTGGCGGTTCTGATGTCTACCTAACTAAAGATGGGAAAATGCTAATCCTTCAATCAGTCGACATAAGCAAAAAACCCGAGGTTTCAAGAACGGAGGTTAGTCAAGATGATGACCCATCTCTCGGCAGCGAAAGTGCAAAAGTCACGATAATCGAATTCTCCGATTTCTCATGCCCATTCTGTAGCAAATTTGAAACCCAGATCCTGCCTCAGATTCTGGAAAAGTATGGAGACAAAATCAAATTCGTGTTTAGGGACTTCCCGGTACATGGTAACATCTCCATACTTGCAGCAAAGGCAGCGAATTGCGCTGGAGATCAGGGAAAATACTGGGAGTATCACAGAATTCTCTTTGAGAGGCAGCGGGAGTGGGTTCAGTCAAATCTAACAGCAGTTGAATTAAAGCTTCACTCGTA
>QMZD01000379.1 GCA_003662985.1 Archaeoglobales archaeon
GAATAATCCTAAGCCTAGTAAAGATAAAACAGTAATTCCTAAAGCATTTTCAGCAGATTTAACAACGCCTACACCAATCTCTCCTGTCATGTTTACGTTTTCTATCGCCATCAACAAAACAAAACCCGCTCCAGCCAAACTGAAACAGAGAAGCGGCAATTTCATATTTCACCTCGAATTCTCAAATACATCCAGCTATTGAAATTTTTTAGAAGGGGATCGAGGATGTATTCTTTGGCACAAATTACCTCATGACCCTCTAGTGATCCTCCTTTTACTACCTTTTTCAATTCGGAGGCTTCTTTAAGAAGTAAGTTTAGTAGTTTTTCGGGATCACAACCATACTCTTCCATCTCGAATAACCAGTCTTCGATTATTTCAGCAACTTCTTTTGGGTATTTTTGATTAAAACTGACGAAAGTTTTATATAAACCGTTGAGATAATAATTTTTGGACATGACAACAACTCCTCTTTTAAATTTTTAAAGTTAGGCTTCTTAGTTCACCTCCTCCTCATTGATGGGTTTGAGTGTAATTTCGTTGTTCCTTATATATAGCTCAACTTGTGACTTCCCACTAAGGTTGTGCTTCCTACACCATCCTACTGGCAGGTAAACGAATAAGCACCCAGGTTTGACTTCCTGTAGCTTTCTTACGGCTTTTCCTTCAATTATATCAACTTTCCCTCCCATTCCGATCTCCTCCTTAAAATAATATAACAATTCATATTATTTAATTTTTTTGGTCATCTAATTATATATTTCTTTCAATTCTTCTATATCTTTTGATACTTATATATCTCCCAATTCTTATATGTCCATTGATTTGAAAACAAGATTAATCTGCCTTCATTTGGCCAAAACTCCCCTAACAGAGGAGATTGCAAAACCGGTTTTTGCCAGATTTGTAGGATTCAAACCCATCCATAAATATTAGCTCGTCACAAACTTCCTGTCAGACAAAAAAATAGAGGTGGTAAATAAAAACCTTACACATACAATTTCGGGATTGCTCTAAGATACTCGGCTCTTACCTCATCTTCGGTGAAGTGCGTGTAGTAACTGCTCATATTACCGTTGCTATCGCCCCTAAGAATGCGTATGACCTCCGGATGACATCGGTTTCTTTGAAGAAACGTCGTAAACAGATGCCGGAAATCGTGCGGTCTCAAGTCTTTAATTCCAATTTTCTTACCTATAGTCTTGACGGTAAGCCAAAGAGCCTCATAGCTTAGTCTATTCCCACCATTCGTGGCAAACAATGGCTCCTCGTTATCAATTCTTAGTGACAAGTAAAACCTCAAAACCCTCATAGTCTCGTCGTCAATGAAAACAAAGCCAGACTTCCCGCCTTTCCTTCTTCTGACTATCACTTTGCCAGTTTTCCAATCAATATCGCTCCTATTCAGACTTATCAGCTCTCGGGCTCTCAGACCAGATTTAAACAACAACAAAAGCATAGCTTTGTTTCGTGGGCTTCCTGCAGCCAACACAAGCCTTCTTATGTCATTTAGTGATAGTTCGGGGATTTCTCTCTTATCATCGGCTGTTCTTCGGATTGCCTTTGCTAAATCCTCTGTTGGGTTATTGTTAATTTTTCCTTGCTTAACCAACCAATCGAAGAAACCTTTAAGCCTGCTGATGTATATCGCACGTGTGCCCTTCTTAAATCTCTCTTTACCCTCCAAATATGCGAGGAAATCCAAAATGTCAGCTTCTGTTGTTTCTTTGAAGTCCTTGTCACCAAGAAAATCAACAAACCTCGATAACAATCGCTTCCGGTTGTAGATTGAACTTTTGCTCAGACCAATCAATTCTAACCGGCGAATATAGGTTTCTATGGTCTTCTCTTTCTCCATCCTCTCCCCTCCTTAAACTCTAACGGGAATTGTTTGCCCTCTTGCCTACATCTCTCTTCTAACTCCCTCAGCTCGTCCATAAACTTATCATAAGCCTGTAACCAGTCTTCTTTTGAAGAAATCGGCGTCACAACTCCAGCATCCAGTAAAATCTGATCAACTTTTTTGTATTTCTTTCTAGAAATGGCATTCCACACCCTATCAAAGAAATCGTCCTTCTCCTCTGGTTGTATTGCTCTAAGAAGCTCAATTTCCTCCTTCAATCTCTCGATTTCCAGTCTCAATTCTTCGTTTTCTTTTTCCAGTCTTTCGATTTCATCAATGTTCGTTTCCGCTAAACTCAGTTGTCCATCGAGAAATCGAATGTAGGTGTTTGCTGCATCCCTCATGAAGTCAGACAAGCTCTGACCGCATACCTCTTTCGCATATCTCTTCCATCGTTCGGCTTCGCCTGGCCATGGGTACACTCCCAGCATCTGATACCTACCATCATTTCTCCTTTTCCTTACTTTTTGTTTCTCCATGTAAAATTTTTTTGCACATATTATTAATAACTTTTGGTGATTATCTTCTTAATATTTATCAGAGTTTATCATTTTGTTTTGCTTTGTTTTTAGATCTTTCTCATAAGTTCCCTATAAGAGTTCAAACGCCTGTCATCGTACTGAACGAACCAAGTTAACCAGCAAA
>QMZD01000380.1 GCA_003662985.1 Archaeoglobales archaeon
CCTTAGGGTCTCTACACGATTTTTCTGTAACACTTGAGAATGATTTTTATTTTCTTTGTTGATATAATATAAACCGACTGCGATTAAATGTCTTTTTACTGTCATGTGACTTATGGACCAATTGAATTCTCTGGAAATTTGCCTCAAAGATTTTCCTTGCTTCCATAAGTATTCAACTTTTTTATCTAAATCTCTTATGCAGACTTTACAAAACCTTCTGTTACACTTTGTCATCCTCTCTCCTCTCTATCTCCTTCAGCTTTTCGCGAAGTTGATCCGCCATGGCCTTTGTAGAAAATTCAGCGAGGTCCAGCCTGACTTCAAGAAACTCTCGCAACCCCTCCGCAGCAAGCTTCTCAGGTTTTCTATTCGTCACTTTGGAGAAATCGCAGAAAACTTTCCAGAATTCTTCATCAAGCTCCAATTCGACTTTCATTTTTCCACCTCCTTTTAATCCAATTATACGCCGCCACAACAGCGGAAACAGCCAAACCAGCCCATAAGCTCACTCCAATGACACGCCCAACCTCGTAAGAAATGTAATACCAGTCGATCTCATCGACTCCATAGCCCGCGAGGAGTAGCAGGGCAACAACGGTTAAGATGTAGCCAATACCTAAAGCGTTGACCCCAAGAAAACCGTAGAAGAAAGCGTCTTTCGCTTTCATTGTCTCAACCTCTGCAACCTCCTCCAGATCGTGCTCCGACTCACCTCGATGCTCAATTCGTAGAATAAACGATTCTGAATCTCGCTAAGACTCAGCCCTTCCGCCGCAAGGAATTTGAGGTAGTCTTCAGGTAATTTCTTCGGTCTCCTCATATTTCCCCCCTCCAAAACGTTTCTTTACCTCCAACACAGCTTTACCACCTCCTTTTCGATTTTTTTCTCCTCTTCTGAGGAGCGTGATAAGGCTCGAAAAGCTCGCAATAACGAGCAGAGCCGAGATAAACAACCGAACCCCAAGCTCTGCAATAAATTCGTTTGTCTAAGACTTCATTTCCGTTAGAATCGAATCTTGAAGAATGAATACAACTGAGACAAACTTTAACTCGGATCTTCTTCTTTTGCTTTCGTTCTTCTTTTTGCTGGAAATAGGCCTCCAATATATTGATCGTACTCATACTCTCACCTTTTTCTTCCTTTTAAGCCATTCTCGATTGTATCTCAGGTAATACTCGACTTTCTTCTCGTTATAATCTTCAAACAGCTTAAACAGCTCGTGAATTTCAGAATCGGAATAGTCTGCTTCTACTAGTAGAAGGTTGAAATGAACCCTAGCATAATGCTCATTTCCTTCATGTATCTTTGATATTTCAGGATCTGCTGTTAATCGGCCATATTTTCTCAAAGCCTCAGTATATTGCTGAATCCTCCGATCTCTCCAGCCGTTGCCGTTCTTACCTCTTATTCTGTAACCTCTCCTCAGAATCGATCTCAATGCTTTGTTTGTTGAGATCTTGAAATCTTCATATCTCAGCAGTTTAACGAAAGATTTGCATTCATGAACTTCAATTTGTGAGAAAGAATGCTTAACAAAGGTTTTCATGATCAAATAGTCCATTTCAACGAAGTTCTCCGGATTAATCGGCCTGCATTGTAATCCACTTCCACCATGTTTTGAAAATGGAATTCTAATAACTCTAGCCGGTTCAAATACCTGTGGATCCACGGTTTTGAGATCGAGCTTCTCAGCAATCTTTATCCCGAGCCTTTTCAAGGCCTCAAAGTTCTCGATCTCAGTCTCAGGAAAATCAATGTAAATGTGAAATCCCTTCTTTCCGCTGAAATATACTCGTGGGATAGTTTTCTTGCTCAGTAAGTAGGCCGTAAGCTTCTGAGCCTCTTTAAACGATTCCTTTAAGTCCGCACTATCTAGATCGAAAACTAAGCAGTCAATCCTTACTGAGCGTTTTCTTACCTCGCTCATTTCGTGCCATTTTTTAAAAGAGTAAACTGAAAGGTAGCAATCAACAAATTCATACCATTCTAAAAGGTTTTTAAGCTCATATTGATCCATTACGGATTCGTTTCTGAGAAATTTACCTGAAGGGAGCTTTTTACCGAACTCTCTCGGAAATTTTCCTTTGCAATGTTTCTTTAATTCGTCGGTGAGAATGTCTTTAATCCTCATGATCTCTCCTCCATAAATTTCCCTTTGCCTCTTTTGCCTGAATTCTTTGAAAAGTATCGCAAAACCTCGCATGATCGTAAAACTCGCCTGCAGTATCGAACTTAGCACCACAATAGCATTTGTAAGGTTTACCTATTTCTAACAGTTCGTTTTCTGTTTCGTTTGTCAGATTGAGTTCAATTTCTTCCTCTTCCTCCATTTCCTCATTTTTATTATTTTCTTCTATGTTTGATTTCTCCTCTGAATCCTTCTTTCTCTCAAAATGATTGCAATCTTTGCAATTGCGAGGTTTTAAGAGCTTTTGACCAATTTCAGAGCAATTAAAGTCTTTAAAAACGAGTTTAAGATTGCACACCAAATCGGGTAAGTATATAGTATTAAACTCTTCATTGTAGTCGAAGCAGGCCTCAAAC
>QMZD01000381.1 GCA_003662985.1 Archaeoglobales archaeon
AATTCAATCCCCAGCTCTTTCAGCTTCTCTTTCGTTGGCCTACCGTTCTCCCATCCTCTGAGCTGGTAGTATTCTGCTTTCATCTTTTCTAGATCCACTACCTGTCCTTTCGCAGCACCCTCCGGCATTGGTTCTTTCAGTAACCTTGGTGGGAGGGTGTCATCCTTTCCATCGAAGCCATACTTGTTCACAATAACTCTTTCGAGGTTGTAGATTCTCTCTCCGATTTTCATCAGGTCATCGGCACTCATCTCCCATCCCGTCACGGCTGAAAGCATTGGAGCGAATTCTTCAGCTCCAATTGCAAGGGTTGTGAACAGACAATTTACCGTTGAGTTGACGACGCAGGTAAAGTCCTGGAAAGCTTTGACCCACGTGGCTTTTCCTTCCTCTGTGAGAGGATCGATCTTCTCTGGCAGCCCTGCAATCTCAGGAGCTACCGTGTATCCTGTAACATGGCACCCTCCTCTGTTGGCTGTTGCATAGGTGAGTCCTATCCCCTTTATCCCTCTTGGATCGTAGGCAGGCATTTCGAGGCCTTTAACGCTCATCGACAGCTCGGGATAGCCAAACATCTCTGCAAGCCTTTTCGAACCTAAAGCCAGATACTTCCCGAATCCAGAATTGTATGCGGTTCTCCAAACCATCTCAACCAGAGCGGCAGCATTTCCAAATTCAAGCTCTACCCCTTGGAGATATTCCTCTGGGATCGCTCCCCTTTCTTTCAACTCCATCGCAGCTGCTATCGTGGAACCCATGGAAATTGTATCCATTCCAAGCTCATCACAGAGGTGGTTCGCTTTAATTATCGCTTCAAGATCGATGACTCCTGTAGCGTTTCCAAGGGACCATATCGATTCGTATTCGGGCCCTTCAGAGTAGAGAATCTGGTAGGGGCCTTTTTCAACCTTCGTAACCCTTCCACATGTTATGCTGCAGCCCCAGCATCCATGATTCTTTATCAGATATTTTTCAGCAAGGGTCTCACCACTTATCTTATCCGCTTCGGGGTTGTACCCAGTCTGCCAGTTCTTATAAGGCAGCGAACCAGCGTTGTTTATTACATTAACGAGAATTGCGGTGCCAAATTTCGTAAGTCCTTCTCCAGTGAGAGGATTCTGTTTTATTATATCGTTTGCCTTCTTTGTAGCCTCTTTGAATCTCTCACTATCAACGGGCTTTGGTCTCTCACTTCCGCTGCAAACTATGGCTTTGAGCATCTTGGAGCCCATTACAGCCCCGACTCCAGTTCTTCCAGCAGCTCTGTGTTCTTCGTTTATTATGCAAGCGAATCTAACCAGATTCTCTCCCGCTGGCCCTATGCATGCAACGCTACACTTTCCAACCCTGTCTTCAAGTATTTTTGTTGTGTCGAAGGTGTTCTTCCCCCAGAGATCTGATGCATCCTTTAACTCAGCAACTCCATCGACTACCTCCAGATAAACCGGCTCGGCGGCCATGCCTTCGATGATGATCATGTCAAAGCCGGCGAATTTCATGTAAGGCCCAAACTTCCCGCCGGAATTCGCACTTCCAATCGATCCGGTTAATGGAGAGCGGATGGTCATCACATGGTATCTTCCGGCTTCTGGAAAGCCAGCAATGCCCGTAGCAGGCCCGGTGGCGAAAATCAAATCGTTGTACTCACTAAAAGGATCTATGTCCGCAGGGAAAATCCCCTCCTTTTCAAGTTCTTTCAGTTTCTGATAGATGAGATAGGTTGCATAGCCCTTTCCTCCCAGATAAAGCCTTGCAACCTCTTCGTCAATTGGTTCGGTTTTAATGCTTCCATCAGAAAGGTTTACTCTCAAAATTTTACCCATATAACCCATTCTATAACCTCCAAAATCAGTAGGTAATTATTCTATTTAATTTTTCTCTTCAAAATTAGATTTTTATATCGATATGTTTTATCATACATAACGACTAGAATTAGTCAGTATAGAAGATAAAAGACGATAGACTGCATCGAACCAATAATGAAGCCTATCAAAGCACCAGAGACCTCAATAAACCTCAACTCCTTTTTTGCGAATTTCTTGAACAAATCTTCTATCTGTTCGTCGCTGATCTCTTCAGCTTTTTTCATAACGAACTCTTTTATATCGACATTCCTGGATATGTTCTTTGTTACCATATCCTTGATGTATGAAACAAGATTGGACTCGATCCATTCATCGATTTTCTTCGATATGCTTGTATACCGTTCCAAGAATGAAAACAACCCATTATGGGCTCTGTTCTTTATTGATTCTCTGTAGGATCTTGTTACAGCCCTGTCAATAACGAACTCGAAGTCCTTTTCATTCAAAATCTCAGAAAGTGAATCCATAAACCTCTCGATAATCTCCTTGCTTCTTGCCGGCACCAACCCCTGTAGTTTGAAATTCAGGATTCTTATGGGCTTTTTTGGATGGAAAAGGAGCTCGACAGCTATTACATTGGTCACAAATCCAACCAAGGCTCCCACAATTGGAGGAAGGAGGAAAATCAAATCCATATACAAAAATGAAATTGCCTTTTTAATTAATTTACCTTTGC
>QMZD01000382.1 GCA_003662985.1 Archaeoglobales archaeon
CTGCTGAATTTAACCTCAAATAGGTGATTCAATTGAGAGTAGGTTTTGTCATAGCGTTAGCATTGATGATATGTTTGATACTCGTAATAAATCCAGCCTTAGCAGATCTAAAACCGTACAGCATAGACGGCGATCTCAGCGATTGGGGAATAACGATGGATGAGATTGAGGATGGGTTGGTGGATGATGACGTTTCCGCCTGGATACCTGACTGTCCGACATGCCAAGATGTCGATTGGATAGTTGAGAACGATCTATATTCAGATTATCAGTCAGAGTGTACATGGAACGAGCCCACTCACGCATGGAATTTCTGCGAGGTTGGAGTTCACGAAACTGGGACTTACACCTCCAATACAACCTACAAAGAGCCGAGGCTTATGGACACAAGATCAAATCCTCCGAGACAATACGTTCCGCAGCCATCAGGTGGGGAGAAATGGGATATAGAAGCACTGTACTTCGACGATGATGAATACTTTGTTTACTTCGGAATTGTCACATCTAACATAACGGGAATGGGCGATCTCTATCTTGAGGTGAATGGTAACAGTTACGGAGTCATTCTCCAAGATCATGGCACATTCAAGCGAGGAGAAATCTACAAAGATCCTACATGGGATACGTCTTGGTGGGCTGCAAAGGAGAATGGAGATCCTATAATCACCAGAATAACCTCGGGAACGAAAGTCGATGGCAATGCAATCATTGCAATAAATGCATCTGACAACCCTGTACCCTCGGATAACAACTATCCAAACTACATTATGGAAATAAAAATAGACAAGAGACTTATTGGTTCACCTCCGATAAATCTGGAGGGCAACATAGGCTATGCTTTAACGTGTGGAAATGACTACATCGAGAAAAGGGTAACCTACAACTATGAAACAATCCCAGAGTTCGGTGCAATTCTGATACCGGCGGGAGTAATCCTCGGCTTCTTTTATTATCATAGAAGCAAAAATAAGCGAGATTAGTTCGAATTTTTTATAATTTTATTATCATCTATTGTTAAATGCAAAATTTTAAATCTACTCAACATTGTGATATCCTATGGTGAACTTCAGGGACATACTCACGATACTGCTAATCCTCGGACTGTTTTTGGGGGCAACGGTTGAGATATCTGAGGGGATAATTTACGTAGGTGTATTCCTGTTCATCCTGCTGATTATTCTCCTTTCGAGGATTCAGATTACCAGAAAGGAAACCAAAGAAATAAAAGCACTCCCCTCTGCTTTTTACCTCCAGCTTGTCGGTGTTGCTATCATTCTCGCCGATCTTGGATACAACCTAAGGACGAACAGCACCCTTGGAACCCTCGACATGATGACCTTCCTTTTAGGGATCTCCCTTATAGCGCAGGGGATAAAAAGAGAAGACATCCAGAAGATGGGGATTTTTGGAACATACATGTCGGCAACCTTCATAATCCTTTTCCTGATATTCTTCAGCCTTTTCAACAAGCTCAACATCGACTTCATCCACATATTCGATCATTACGTTGTTCTCCTGCCAACCGTTTCGTTCATAAGGTTGCTCGGCATTCCGATTGAGGTGATAGGGATCGAAACCATAAACATGAAGGGAGTAGAGGATATGAGCGTGATCATAGGTGGGCCATGCTCTGGCTTGTACTCGATGTTCCTTCTGCTTTCTACTGTTGTGGCCTACACGAGAATCGAGAAAGTGAAGAGGAATGGCGTTGCCCTACTGCTGGGACTGTCGATCGTGATAGCATACATAGCCAACTTCACGAGGGTGAGCTTGCTCTACATCGTCGGCTACTACTACGGCAGAGAGATAATGATGCTCGTCCACGCTCATCTGGGATGGATCATATTCATCGTGGTGGTCATGCTTATCTTTCCGATTATTAAAAGGTTTGAGGTTAGGGAAGCAAAAGCGGTTGAAGCTGAAAGTAAATTGAACTGAGAAGTAAAATTGGTCTCCACTGTTTTTAAAACACTACGAAAATTAAATAAGTTAAACAAGTCAAAAAAACAAGTATGAAAAGAATAATTCAGTTCAGAATTTACAAAGGAGAGAAATACTTTGTTGCGGAATGTATCGATCTTCCGATAGTAACTCAAGGAAAAACCTTGGATGAGGTGGTAGAAAACATCAGAGAAGCTATCACCCTTCATTTAGAAGATGAAAGCCTGGAGGAATTGGAAATATCTCCAGATTTTACAGTTTTGGTTAACTTGGAGCTGGAACCCTATGCCAAGGCTTAGAACGCTTGGTGGAAAAGAAGTGGTAAAAATATTGTTCAAAAACAGACCTTCTCAGATATTAAAGCAAACTTTTCAATTCGTCCTTGCTTATGCCGGCCTGTTTTAATATTTCAAGTAAGGTTCCCTTTGGCAAATCCTTTTTGTGAAGTGGAACGACAACTCTCCTTCTGGTTTCAGGATGATAGTAAATGTGGTGACTGCCTTTAACCCTATCCAGTACAAAACCCTTCTTTTTGAGTACTTTAATTACTTTTTCTGGAGTTAGTGCGGGAAGCTTA
>QMZD01000383.1 GCA_003662985.1 Archaeoglobales archaeon
CCCCCTCTGTCTCCATCAAGGAAAGCCGTCACAGTTTTCTTTTTGCTTAGCTCAATTATGGTTTTAGGAACGTTCGTACCTTCGACAGCGATGACGTTTCTTATGCCAGTTTTAAGCAAATTCAGCACGTCTGCCCTGCCCTCAACAACTATTATTGCATCGGATTCATCGACAGTTGGGCCGGCTGGCAATTTCTCTTCTCCATACTCTATTATCTCTTCAGCTCTAGCTGCCTGTCTTACGAGATCCCCGATTTTCTCAGATTCGATCTCCGGCTCCTCGAAGAGATCCCTGAGCACATCCTTGGCTCTCTCAACGATCTTCTTCCTCTTCGTCGCCCTAACGTCTTCGATCTTAATCACCCTGATTTTAGCCGCACATGGCCCGACCCTCTCGATCGTCTCTAAAGCTGCTGCCAGTATCGCCGTCTCGATCTTATCCAGACTCGATGGAACCTTAATCTCTCCGTAACTTCTCCCACCCTTGCTCTCTATTTTGACTTCTATTCTTCCTATTCTACCCGTTTTCTGAAGCTCCCTGAGGTCAAGTTCATCTCCGAGTAAACCCTCGGTCTGCCCGAATATCGCCCCGACCACATCAGGTCTCTCAACAACGCCCTCAGCTATGATCTCAGCATAAATGAGATATTTTGTGGTATCACTTGGTGCCTTCATAGCTATCACTCCTTTTTCACAGCCTCCTTACTTATTTTCGGTAGCTAACACTACTATCACAATTCTCTGCTGTCCTAGAGAACCATAAAATAGTTTTCACTCGTATTATAAATAGTTATTCGTTACCACATCGGAGGGGAGAACTTTTTAGATTATAAAAGAGAGTTAAACCTTAATTAAATCAATAAATTAATCTGCTCAATTATCTCACGCTCTAGCTCAGCAAGAACTCTTTTTTACACTTATAAAACCCGGGTTCAATTTTAATATTTTTTTCTCAAACCTTAAATTTTGCAACCCGCCGCAAAATTAAATAAGGATTAGTTACATAAGAGACATCCGTGGAAGTACCTCAGAGTGAAGACCTCATTAACGAGCTTGTAGAGAGAGTTGCTGGAGAAGTCGGGGTAATTGTTTATTCTTTAAGACCTCAAAGGGAGTTTACTGATGAGGAAATTTCTCAGGAGCTTGGTATTGAAATAAATGAGGTGAGAAAAGCCCTTTTCTCTCTGTATGAGTTAGGAATAGCTGAGTACCGGAGGAAAAGAGATGAAGAAACGGGGTGGATGGAGTATTACTGGAAAATAAATTACAACAAGGAAAGAGAAGTACTAATGAGGGAGCTTTTAAAAACAAAGAAAAAGCTACAGGAAAAACTTGAAATGGAAGACTCTGCGGTCTATTACATCTGTATTAACGGTTGCTTGAAGGTTAAGTATGAGACTGCGATGGAGATGAACTTTTCCTGTATTAGATGTGGGGCTCCTTTGGATTATTTGGATAGCACAAAGGCGAAACAGAAGCTAATCGAGGAAATGGGGAAAATTGACGAAATACTAAGAAACCTCAGACATGAAAGGAACAATTAAAATTTGTTAAAGTTGAAGAGAAAGCTTTTCAACAGCTTGCCTAACCGCTCTGATAATGCTCTCTTTTGGTCTCATTGTAAAAACGGGAACATCGACCATCTTTTCAATTGTTGTGCTCAATACCGGAGCGCAAACTATTGCAATAGCTCCCTCTTTTTCTGCCCTTATCGCCATTATCAAAGCCTCTTCGAAATTAACTGCGGGATAATTCCTTACAGGAATCTTTTCCCTGAAGGGAGAAGTCTCCTCAAGGATGTGCCTTGCTGCAATAACTGCAAGGAAACCCTCATCCGTTTTGAATGCTGATAGAATTCTCCTTACTGTCCCTAAGGTTGGTGATCGCTGCCCTCTGATTATTTTGTAAAGGGTGGAATAAGGAACACCACATTTTCTTGCAAAATCTGATATATCGATTCCCATTTCTTTAATAATCGCCTCAAGCTCCCTCGAAAATTCATCTTCACCTTTGAGAAGTGCCTTAATCAGTCTGCTTAGCATATTTCCAAATAGATTAATGGAATATAAAAATTTACCCAATTGGAATTTTATTATTTCTGATCGGAAAATTTTTAAGAAAGTGAACTTACAAGCTTCTATGAATTTAAAGATCCTCATTGCAGTAGCATTCATAATTATCATATCGAATTCACTTTCAGGTTGCTCCCAGCCAAAGGTAATCTACGTGGTGAAGCTCTCGCCACCCGACATGATCGAGCAGTTCAAGTTGAAGCAGATCGATGGGTTTGTTGCATGGGAGCCATTCGTGACCAAGGGTTCGATGGTAGGAGGAAAGGTATTGCTTACCTCCTCTGATATATGGAGACATCATCCCTGCTGTGTAGTAGCTTATTCTGAAAAGTTTAAAGAGGAAGCAGCATTGAAAGCTGTTGTCTGGGCACATGTGAAAGCCACGGAATTCATAACGGATGAGAAAAATCGGGAAAAAGTGATTGAGTATGCGTCAGAATTCACGGG